>CAYNNS010000299.1:788-4333 GCA_964398345.1 uncultured Gemmatimonas sp.
CGAAGCGCAGGCCCGACCAGTTGTGATCGATCGCGCACATCTTGTGGTCGACCAATCCCACCGCCAGCCCCATCTCCCGCACCTCGGTTTCCGAGACGTCCGTGGCGACTCCCGAGGCGCGCTTGGGCCACGCGATCCACACGCCTCCGTGCTGCGCGGCGGCAACCAGCTTCGGCAGCGCAGCCCGCAGCTCCCGCAACGAGCGTACGAACCACACCGTCAGGTCGCGTGGACCACGGGCCGCAAGCTGCAGGATGGCGCCCGGCGGCAGGGGGCCCAGCGTGCGGGGAAAATCCTCGGGGGCGTGGGCCAGGGCGACGCGGCTGCCCTCCCTGATGCCCAGTTTCTTGGGCAGCGGAGTGCCTGAATAACCCGCCCGTGCGGGCCCGGGAGCGGGACTCACGCCTTGTTCCCGAAGCAAACCTGGAGTCGCATTGCCCGGGAAGTCTAATACTTTTCCTGCATGCGCCTGCCGTACGCTCCCGGCATCGACACCCCGCTCATCCTGGCCCCTATGGCCGGGGTGTCGGAACCCCCGTTCCGGCAAATCTGCCGGCGGTTCGGGGCGGACATCCTCATGTCCGAGTTCCTCTCCGCGGAAGCCATCAGGCGGGGCATTCGCAAGACGCTCGAAGGCTGTGAATTCGAGGCCGCCGAGCGACCGATTGGAATTCAAATCTATGGCGCCGATCCCGATGCTATGGCCCGCGCCGCAGCCATCGTGACGGAAGCGTACCGGCCCGAATTCATCGACATCAACTTCGGCTGCCCAGTGAAGAAGGTGGTCCAGCGCAACGGCGGCTCCGGTTGCCTCCGGGACCTCGACCTCGTCGATCGAATCATCCGCGCCGTGGTAGCCGCAACGCCGCTGCCCGTGACGGTCAAGACCCGGAGCGGCTGGAGCGACGCGGAGCGCGATCCGATCGGGATCGCGCTGCGCATGCAGGAGGCGGGTGCCCGGGCGTTCACGCTGCACGCGCGCACCCGCACCCAGATGTTTACGGGGCACGCCGACTGGGACGAAATCGCGAGCGTGGTCGAGGCTCTCGACATCCCGGTGATCGGAAACGGCGATGTGAGCAACGCTGCCGACATCTTCCGGATGCAGCGCCATACCGGCTGCGCCGCCGTGATGGTGGGCCGCGGCTCCTTCGGAAACCCCTGGATTTTTCGCGACGGTCGCGCGCTGCTCGATGGTGGCGGCCTGCCTCCAGCGCCGGATGCCGCCGAACGCTTTGCGGTCGCGGCTGAGCACGCGCAGCTTGCCTTGCGGCTCCAGGGTGATCGCCGCAAAACCGTGATCGAGTTCCGCAAACACCTCGGTTGGTACACCAAAGGATTGCCGGGGGCTTCACAGCTTCGGGAGCGTCTCTTCCAGGTAGAAACGCTGCTGGAGGCCGAGGCGATCTTCCGCGAGTACCTCGAGCCGGCAGCGCAGGTCGCCTGAGCGGACCAGCATGAACGGTCTCTGGATCGTTCTCGCCGCAGCGCTCGGTGCCGGAGCAGGCTGGTGGTTCGCGAGGCGACGCAGCGGAACCCGCGTCGGGCAGGCTCCCGTCAGCGAAGGCCCCCCGCTCCTCGATTGGATCCTGCGTGCCAATGGTGGCCTGGGTGCCTGGCTCGAGGGACCCGGCAGCCGCCAGGTCGCCCGAGCTGCCGGAGGACCGGGCCAGGCGCTCGATGAAATCATTCGCGCACGCCTGCAACAACAACGGGGTGGCGACGGTCAAGGCGTGGAACGACTGGAAGCCGGCACGTTGGTGTATGCCTCGCTCGATGGGAGAGCCGCGGGGTTGCTGCTCGACAGCGGCTCCCCGGTGGCCGTCCGCGAGGCGGCTTTGAGCGACCTGGCACGCCTGCTGGACTACGATCGCTGGCGCCCGGTTCTGTCCGATCTGGCGAAGCAGCAGGACACGACGGGAGAATCGGTGGAGAGTGTGGCGATGCGCTTGGCTCAACGCCTGGAGCGCACGCTCGGCGTTGAGGTCTGCGTCGTGGTACCCACGCAGTCCGGGGTGCGCGTCGCCGGCGTCTCACTCCGCTCCGATCGCCGCCTGCTGGGAACCGTGGTCGAGACGGACAGCCCCCTCGAGGCCGTGGCGACCGGGCGCTCCGGGACCATTTCCGGATCGCCGGCACCGTTCGGAGATCGAACCGCTGATCGGCGGCAGGGTAGCGGTCCGGCATATGTCTGCGGTATTCGCGGGGAACGTGACCCGGTGGGAGCTGTGGCGCTCTGGACTGCAGGCGGGGCGCAGCCATCCGGGGGAACCGACCTCGCGGAGCTGAATCGGAGCCTCGAGATCGCGGGGCCCCGTTTGCATGCGGCGCTGGAGCGTCGGACCCTGGCTGACGCCGCGTTGCGGGATCCGCTTACCGGGTTGCTCAATCGCACGGGTCTCGAGCAAGCAATGGGACTGATGGGAACCATGGGCGGGGTGCTGATCTATGCCGACCTCGACCACTTCAAGGACCTGAACGACGCATTAGGGCACCCGGCTGGTGATGCCGCGCTGGTACATGTGGCCCGATTGCTGGGTCGTGCCGTCCGGGCCCAGGACTCGGTTGCGCGGATTGGCGGGGAAGAGTTTGCTATCTGGCTTCCGGCCGCTCGCCTGGAGCGGGGACGCCAGGTTGCCGAGCGGATCCGGCAGGCTGTGGTTTGGGCGGGTTGGCGCTGGGAGGGCGAGACGCGGTCCCTCACGGCGTCCTTCGGCGTCGCCGCTTGGCCGGAAACCTGTGCACAGCGAGAGGGTCTCGCCGCCCAGGCCGACGCGGCGCTCTACGAAGCGAAGCGGTCGGGGCGAGATCGGGTAGCGGTCGCGGCCCTGTCACGGGAGCACGTTGATCTGTGAGAGGACATCACTTCTCTCGTAGTAATCCCTTGATTTGCAGAAACTTGTACCTGACGGCTTAACTGGCCATGTCCAGTCGGGTTCGTCGACTTGCTCGCCACCAATCAAGCCATTAGGATGCAAAGGTCAGAACCGATTTAGGGGGCGACTGGTTTCGACGGGTCAGTAGAAGGTGTGGCAGCGTGCCCAGGTCCAGGTCCCTGGTTAAACCGCTTGGAAACATTCAACTGCCAACACTGACTTGGCGCTGGCTGCGTAAGAAGCTGAGCTCTGCTCGCTTCTCGCAGTCTTCGGCGACGGAGCCCGTCCGGGGCGTCGGCGTCGAATAGCAAAGCCGGACTGGCTGGTCGCAGTCCTCCAATGCGACTGGTGAGATTTCTGGGGGTCCGTTTCGGGAAGGTTGGCCGATGACCGGCCCGGAACCACGCGTGAACAACGGCCTACGCACGTAGACGCTGTGCTGGAAGCTGGTTCGGACCAGGGTTCGATTCCCTGCGCCTCCATCACCTGTCTCGAGGGGTCCAGAGCAATCTCTGGCCCCTTGATTGTTTCCGGGGCATCTTTCGCGCGACCCTTCCAGGCCGTCTCATGGCCCGCCCCGCATTCCGGATTCTGTTTGGGCTCTTGTTTCTTGCCGGCGAAGCAGCGGCGCAATCCGGCCACACTGACCACGCTCCTTCAGCAGGCAGT
>CAYNNS010000300.1:0-4289 GCA_964398345.1 uncultured Gemmatimonas sp.
CGCTGATCGGGTTGAAGGCGACGTTGCCGAGCAGCTTGACCCAGATCTCGTGGCGGATCCGGGTCGTCGCCGGGCAGCGGAGTCCCGCGGCGATCAGCGCCTGGGTGATCTGCCTAACCCGCTCGCTCCGTTCTCCGCCCGGTTCGCCGAACCTGATCCGGTTGCCCTCGGTGTGGTGCACCACGCCGGGCTCGGGGAGGTCGGTCGAGAAGTAGGCGAGCGACCCGACGATGCGCTCCGGCTCGATCGCCGCCGCGATCGCCCCGCCGGGGTCCACCCGCTCCAGCCGCAGCCCGTCCAGCTCCCCGCCGACCCCGTGGAAGTACCACCACGGGATCCCGTTCTGGGTGCTCACCACCACGGTCTCGGGCCCGTAGAGGGGACGCAGCGTCGGCGCGAGGGCGGTGAGGCCGTGGGCCTTCACACCCAGAACCACCACGTCGGCCCTGCCGATCGTGAGCACGTCGCCGGTGACCGCGGGCCGCACCTCGAAATCCCCGTCGGGGCTCAGCACCCGGAGCCCGCGCTCTTGCATCGCGGCGAGATGCGGCCCCCGCGCCAGCAGCACCACGTCGGCGCCCGCGCGGGTCAGGCGCGCGCCGAGGTAGCCACCGATCGCGCCGGCGCCCGCGATGACGAACTTCACCCGGACCGCGGGGCGAAGGCTGCGGCGACGACACGGCGCTGGATCTTGCCGGTCGCGGTCCGGGGAATCGTGTCGGTGATGTGGATCTGTTTGGGACGCTTGAAATCGGCTAGCCGCTCGCGGCAATAGGCCAGGAGGTCCGCTTCGCTGGCGCTGGCGCGGAGCACCACCGCCGCCGCGACCTCTTCGCCCCAGGTGGCATGCGGCACCCCGAAGCACACCGCTTCGGCGATCGCGGGATGGCCGAGCAGCACCTCGTCGATCTCGCGCGGGGAGATCTTCTCGCCGCCACGGTTGATCAGCTCCTTGAGCCGCCCGACCAGCGTGAGATAGCCGTCGCCGTCGAGCACGCCCTGGTCGCCGGTACGGAACCAGCCGTCCACGAAGGACGTGGCGTTCGCCTCGGGGTTGCTCTCATAACCCGCGGTGACGTTGGGTCCCCGGATAACCACCTCGCCGCGGTGCCCCGCGCCGAGGTGGCGGCCGGCGTCGTCTATGATGGAGATCGCCACGTCGGTGCCCCGCCCGACCGAGCCCGGCACCCGCCTGCCCGGGGGCAGCGGGTTGGAGGTCATCTGGTGCGCCGCCTCCGTCATCCCGTAGGCCTCGAGCACCGGCGCCCCGAAGCGGTCCTCCAGGTCGCGCATCACCTGCGGCGCCAGGGCCGCACTGCACGACCGGATGAAGCGCAGCCGCTCGGCGCCCGCGGGCATGGGCGCGCCGGCCTCGGCCCGCGCCAGCAGCAGCTGGTGCAGGGTCGGCACCGCGGAATACCAGGTGGCCCGGTGGGTTTCGGCCACCCGCCAGAATCCCAGCGGATTGAACCGCGCCGGCACGACCACGGTGCCGCCGCTCGCGAGCGTCGCGAGCGTCGAGGCGACCAGCCCGTGCACGTGGAAGAGCGGCATCACGCAAAGGGACACGTCCTGCGGGGACAAGGCATAGCAGCGCGCGACGTTGCGCGCCGAGATCGAGAGGTTCGCGTGCGTGAGCGGCACGCGCTTGGGCCGCCCGGTGCTGCCGCTGGTATGCAGGATCAGCGCGACGTCGTCGAGCTCGGGCGCTCCGAAGCCGCGCCGTGTTGCGGTTTCCGCCAGCCGCACCGCCCCATCCGGTCCCTGCTCGACGATCCGCACCGGGACGCGATCTCCCGCGGCTCGGCGCGCGGCGTCGGCGCCCTCCGGCGGCACCAGCAGCAGCCGGGCATCGGTGTCCTCGAGATAGAAACGGAATTCCTCTTCCTTGTAGGCCGGATTGAGCGGCGCCGCGGTGCCGGCCACCCCGGCCGCGAGAAACGCGACGATCTGCGGCAGTCCGTTCGGCAGCGCCATGCCGACGCGCTCGCCGTGCCGGATCCCGAGGCCGGCCAGCGACTCCGCGAGCGCCTGCACCTGTTCGCGCAGCGCCGCATAGCTCACCCGGAGCTCCTGCTCCGGGATGATGACGGCGATCTGTTCCGGCGGGGCGGCGAGCAACAGATCGAGCAGTGTCGACGGGGTCGAAACGGAGGCGGACATGGGACGCGGAATGTCGCCCGGCACCGGGGGATCGTCAACCGGGACGTAGAGTATTTTACGACCCATGATCGCGCCGTTGCTCCTGGTCGCGGTGGTATCCGCCGATTCGCTCGGCGCCTACATGGGCCATGGGATCTCCCACGGGCTCGCGATCTGGCGCAGCGAGACCATTCGCGACGTGCGCTATGAGCTCGCGCTCGACCTCACCGCGCGGGACAGCGCCAGGGGCCGCGTCGTGGTGCGTTTCCAGCGCAGCGGCGAACGGGACGCCATCCTCGATTACCGCGGGCGCCGGCTGCTCTCCGTGAGCGTGAACGGCACGCCGCTCACCCCCACGGCTCACGCTTTCAACGGCAGTCACCTTCGCGTTCCGGCCACGCTGCTCACTCCGGGTGACAATGCGGTCGAGCTCAACTTCGTCTCGGATATCGCCCCGACCGGCGCCAGCATCATCCGGGTCCATGACCCTGCCGATCAGAGCGATTACCTCTACACCTTGCTCGTGCCCGCGGACGCCAATCAGCTCTTTCCCTGCTTCGACCAGCCCGACCTCAAGGCACGCGTCACGCTCTCGCTGACCTACACCGTGGGCTGGACGGCGCTGGCGAACGGCTCGCTGGCGCGCTCCACCAGCAGCGGTGATCGGACCACCGCGCAGTTTACCGAAACGAAACCGCTGCCCACCTATCTGATCGCTTTCGCCGCAGGGCCCTGGCAGGTCTTTGCTGCGACGGAGCAGGGACGCCGCATCGAGCTGCTGGTCCGCCGCTCCCGCGCGAAAGAAGTCGACGCCGATACTCTGCTCGCCCTGCAGCACCGCGCGCTCGCCTGGATGGAGGGCTACTTCGGGCGAGCGTACCCCTTCGAGAAGTTCGCTTTGCTGCTCGCTCCCGCGTTCCCCTTCGGCGGCATGGAGCACCCCGGCGTGGTGATGTACAACGAGGACCGCTTCATCTTTCGCGAGCGGCCCACGCTGCCCCGCCGGCTGGGTCGCTTCTCGACCATTCTGCACGAGACCGCGCACCAGTGGTTCGGCGATCTCGTCACCATGCGCTGGTTCGACGACCTCTGGCTCAAGGAAGGTTTCGCCACCTACATGGCCGCGAAGGCGCTCGCCGAGCTCGAGCCCCGGAGCGAAGCCTGGAAGAGCTTCTATCAGTCGAACAAGCCGACCGCGTACGGTGTGGATCAGACCAGCGGGACGACGCCGCTCTGGCAGGCCATGGACAACCTCGACCAGGCCAAGAGCGCCTACGGGGCCATCGTCTACAACAAGGCGCCCAGCGTGCTCAAGCAGCTCAACTTCCTCGTCGGCGACTCGGCGTTCCAGCTCGGGGTGCGCGGCTTCCTCGGCGCGCACGCGTACGCCAACGCCACCTGGCAGGACCTGCTGGGGGCCGTCGGCACGGCCTCTGGCGGCGACCTGCTCGCGGGCTTTGGACGGAATTTCATGCTGCGCCCCGGCATGCCGGTGGTGGAGACCCGCCTCGCGGTCCAGCGCGGCGCGATCACCTCGCTCGACCTGGTGCAGCATCCCGCCCAGCCGGCGCTCTCCCGCAATGGCCACTGGCCGATGAAGACCGAAGTGCTGCTCGCCTACGGCGCCGCCCCCCCGGTCCGGCTGCCGGTGACCCTGTCGGGCCCGGTCACCACGGTGAAGGACGCGCAGGGACGCCCCGAGCCGCTCTTCGTGTTTCCCAATGCCGGCGACTACGGCTACTTCCTCGCGCTGCTCGACACGCTGAGCGTGAGCGCGCTGGAGCACGGCGCGCTGGGCCGCATCGATGATGGCCTGCTGCGGGCCATGCTGTGGGGTGCCCTCTGGGACCAGGTGCGCGCCGCGCGGCTCGACGCCGAAGCCTACGCCCGCCTGGTGCTCCAGGAGCTGCCCGCCCTGAGCGACGAGCAGCTGGTGCCCGCGCTGCTGGGCCGCCTGGAGCGCGCGATCCGAGCCTACGTTCCACCCGAGCGCGCCGGCGGGTTAGGCGGCGCCGCCGAGCCGGTGCTCTGGAGCGTCGCGGCGGATCGCCAGCGGCCCTACGGCATCCGCCGGGCCGCCCTCGACGGCTTCATCGCGCTGGCCCGCACCGCTGAGGGCCGGGCCCGGCTCCGGAGCCTGCTCAGCG
>CAYNNS010000301.1:0-4268 GCA_964398345.1 uncultured Gemmatimonas sp.
CGATGCCCTTCGTTCACCTCCACACCCACAGCGAGTACTCCCTCCTCGACGGGGCCAACCGGATTCCCGATCTGGTCGCGCAGGTGCGCCGCCTCGGAATGGACAGCCTGGCGGTCACCGATCACGGGAACCTCCACGCGGCCTGGGCGTTCTACTCCGAGGCCCGCGCAAAACAACTGCGCCCGATCCTCGGCTTCGAGGCGTATCTCGCCTACGGCGACCGGCGCTCGCAACAGAAGCCCGCCGACGCGCCGGCGGCGTACAGTCACCTGGTCCTGCTGGCCCGGAACCGCACGGGGTATCGCAACCTGCTCCGGCTTTCCTCCATTGGCTTTACCGAAGGCTTCTACCGGCGGCCCCGGATCGACAAGGAAGTGCTCGCGCAGCACGCGGAAGGGGTCATCGGCCTGGCGGCGTGCCTCTCGGGCGAGATCGCGCACGCCCTGCGCGCGGGCCGTTACGACGCCGCTCGAGCCTCCGCCGAGTGGTTCGCCCGGACCTTCGGCAAGGACGGATTCTGGCTGGAGATCCAGGAGCACGGCATTCCCGAGGAGCGCGCGGTCCGCGAAGGCATGCTGCGCCTCGGGCAGGAGCTCGGCTTGCCGGTGGTCGCCACCAACGACGCCCACTACCTCCGCCGCGAGGACGCCGAGGCCCACGACGTGCTCCTGGCGATCGGGACCGGCGCCGACCTCGATGATCCCAAGCGCTTCCGCTTCACGGGGCAGGAATCCTACGTCAAGAGCGAAGCGGAAATGCGCGCGCTCTTCCCGGAGCATCCCGACGCGATCGCCAACACCGCCAGGGTCGCCGCGCTCTGCGAGTTCGACTTCGAGCGCCGCTACTTCGTGCCGAGCTTCCCGTTGCCGGCGGGCCACACCGACGAGAACGCTCTGCTGCGGGAGCTGGTGCAGGCCGGTGCCCGGGCGCGCTTCGGCGAACCGCTTCCGGAGGCGGTGCGGGAGCGGCTGGAGTACGAGCTGTCGGTGATCGTCACGGCCGGGTACGCGGGTTACTTCCTCATCGTGCAGGACTTCATCGCGGCGGCGCGGGCCAAGGGCATCCCCGTGGGGCCGGGACGCGGCTCCTCGGCGGGCTCCCTCGTCGCCTACGCGCTCCGCATCACCGACGTCGATCCGCTGAAGTTCGATCTGCTGTTCGAGCGCTTCCTCAATCCCGAGCGCGTGTCGATGCCCGACATCGACGTCGATTTCTGCTTCGAGCGCCGCGGCGAGGTCATCGAGTACGTGCGGGAGCGCTACGGCCGGGACAGCGTCGGGCAGATCATCACCTTCGGCACCCTGAAGGCCCGCGCCGCCATCAAGGATGTCGCCCGGGTCCTGAAGGTGCCGCCGGGCGAAGCCGATCGCATCACCAAGCTGATTCCGTCCGGGCCCGCGTACAGCCTCACCATCCCCGAGGCGGTCAAGAAAGTCGACGAGCTCCGGGAGCTGGTGCAGTCCGCGCCGGTCTACCAGCGCATGGTCGACCTCGGCGCGCGGATCGAAGGAGTGTCGCGCCACGCATCGGTGCACGCCGCCGGCGTGGTGATCGCCCCGGGACCGCTGGCGGAATACGTGCCGGTCTGTACCGCCCCGACCCGGGGAGCGGGCCAGGCCGCCGACGGCGAGAACGCCATCATCACGCAGTACGAGATGGGAGCGCTGGAGCAGGTCGGCATGCTCAAGATGGATCTGCTCGGGCTCAAGACCCTGACGGTGATCCACGATGCCGTCGCGATGATCGCGGCCCGCCACGGCACCCAGCTCGACATGAGCGCGCTGCCGTTCGACGATCCCGCGGTCTACCAGATGCTGCGCCAGGGCCGTACCGGTGGCGTCTTCCAGTTCGAATCGCCGCTCGCGACCGACACCCTGCGGCAGATGAAATGCGATCGTTTCGACGATCTCGTGGCCTCGAACGCCCTGCTGCGTCCCGGGCCGCTCGATGCGGGCATGCATCTCGTCTTCATTCGCCGCCGGCTGGGCCAGGAAGAGGTCCCCTACCCCCACCCGCTGCTCAACGCGATCCTGCAGCCGACCTACGGCTTCATCCCCTAACAGGAGCAGGGCAGGCGGAACCCCAACGTCTTCCCGGGGTTTACGCCCGCCGAAGCCGACGTGCTGCGCAAAGCCGTGGGCAAGAAGGACGCGGAGCTCATCCGCAAGGAGCTGGAACGCTTCATCGCGCGCGCCGTGGCCCAGGGCCATCCCAAGCGGCTCGCCGAGGAGCTCGCCGCTCAGATCGAGACCTTCGGCCGCTATGGCTTCAACAAGTCCCACTCGGTGGCCTATTCGATCCTGGGGTACCACACCGCCTGGCTCAAGGTGCACCATCCGGCCGAGTTCATGGCCGCGTTGCTCTCCTCGGAAATCGGCAACAACGACAAGGTGGTCCAGTACATCAACGAGGCGCGCGAGCTGGGTCTCGAGGTGCTACCGCCGGACGTGAACGAATCGGGCTTCAAGTTCACCGTGGTGGGCGACACCCGCATTCGGTTCGGCCTCGGCGCGGTGCGCAACGTCGGACGCGGCGCCATCGAGTCCATTATCGCCGCGCGCGACGCGGAGCGCATCCGCGACCTCGCCGATCTCGTCAATCGCGTCGATCTCCGGCTCTGCAACAAGCGCGTGCTCGAGTCGCTCATCGCCGCGGGCGCCTGCGATTCGCTCGGCAGCCACCGCAGCGCGCTGACGGGCGGACTCGACGCGGTGCTCGGCGAAGCCCAGCTCAAGCAGCAGGAGCGCGAAGCGGGCCAGGAGTCGCTCTTCGGCGACCTGCCCGCGGCCCGGCCGCGCGATCTGGTGTTGCCCGACGTGCCGCCCTGGCCCGAAGCCGAGCGGCTCGCCCGCGAAAAGGAAGTGCTGGGATTCTTCATCTCCGGACATCCGCTGGAGCCCTTCCGCCCCGAGGTCGAGCTCTTCGGCACCCGCACCACCGCGACGCTCCACCTCTGGAGCGAACACCAGGTCTCCGTGGCCGTCGTGGTGACCACCGTCAAGCGCCAGCTCTCCAAGAAGTCCGGCAAGGAATACGCGCGGCTCACGCTCGAAGACTTTCACGGCACCGCCGAAGCCATCGTGTTTCCGGAGAGCTGGGCCCGGCTCAACCAGGTCATCCATGAGGACGCCGCCCTGCTGCTGTCCGGCGGCTACAGCGTCCGCGACCAGGGTGAGGAGCGGGCCGCCTTCGTGGTCGAGAATGCCCGTCCGCTCGAAGAGGTGCGGCGCTCCGGCGCGGTGGGGATCGCGCTCCGCTGGACCGCCGCCGGACCGCCGCGCGCCGAGCTGCTCCGTTCGGCCGCCGCGGTCTGCGCCGGCCACCCGGGTCCGGCGCCGGTCTATATTGAGTGGTCCGACGGAAACGGGGAGGCGGTCCGGCTTCGCGCCCGGCGCTTGCGCATCGAGCCGGGCGAGGATCTCGTGCACGCCTTGCGCGCGCTGCTGGGCGCCGACGCCGTCCGCTACGTCAAGGTGGGGTGACCGGTGGCCAACACGTACACGCTCGACTTCGAGAAGCCGCTGCTGGAGCTCGAGCGGCAGATCGACGAGCTCAAGCGGGTCGGTGAAGAGCGCGAGATCGACGTCGCGGAGGAGCTCGGGCTGCTGCAGGCCAAGCTCGAGAGCCTGCGCGAGGAGATCTACCGCAATCTCACCCCGATGCAGCGCGTCAGCGTCGCGCGGCATCCGCGGCGCCCCTACACGCTCGATTATCTCGGCTCCATCTTCACCGACTTCGTCGAGCTGCACGGCGACCGGCTCTACCGCGACGATCTCGCGATCGTCGGGGGCTGGGCGCGACTCGCGGGGACATCGGTGATGGTCATCGGGCATCAGAAAGGACGCGACACGCGGGAAAACCTCAAACGCAATTTCGGGATGCCGCATCCGGAGGGCTATCGCAAGGCGCTCCGCCTGATGAAGCTCGCGGCGCGCTTCCACGCACCGGTCATCACGCTGATCGACACGCCCGGCGCGTATCCGGGACTCGGCGCGGAAGAGCGCGGCCAATCGGAGGCCCTCGCCACCAATATCCTGGAGATGGCGGTGCTGCCGACGCCGATCGTGACCGCGGTGATCGGCGAGGGCGGGTCGGGTGGCGCGCTCGCGCTCGGCGTCTCCGATCGGGTCCTGATGTTCGAGAATTCGGTCTACTCGGTGATTTCTCCCGAGGGCTGCGCGGCGATCCTCTGGAAGGACGCCAGCCAGCGGGAGCGCGCCGCCGAGGCCCTCAAGCTCACCTCCACCGCACCCCTGAGCCTAAAAAAC
>CAYNNS010000302.1:0-4249 GCA_964398345.1 uncultured Gemmatimonas sp.
GGCGCGCGGCATCCGCGAGCGCAGGGGTCGCGTCGTCGTCGCCGTCTGGACCGTCATGGCCGGGGCCCGGCGCTCGATTCTGGTGCAGTACAGCGTCCTCCTCGCGTCGCTGGGCATCCTGTTCTTGCTGTTTCCGCGGACGATGGGGTGGATCTGCGCAGCATTGGCGCTCTGGCTGGCCATCTCCGCCTGGTTCGAATCCTGGGGACGCGACCGTCAATGAATCGGCCCGGCGTACGCTCTCACGACACGACGTATCTTTCGACAGCGCAACGACCTCAACGGCTGGAGCGGGCCCTGCGTACCTCCGACGTAGATGATGCCGAGTTGGCGCAGACAGCCGCCCGCGGTGATGCCGACGCGTTCGGCCGGCTCATCGAGCGGCACGGCATGGCGGCACGGCGCGCCGCACGCGCCATCCTCCGCGACGAGGATGACGCGGACGATGCGGTACAAGAAGGCATGCTCGCGGCGTGGCGGGCGATCGATCGCTACGATCCCAACCGGCCGTTTCGTCCCTGGCTGATGCGCATCGTCGTGAACGCTGCGCTCGATGCGCGCCGCCGGGGACGCGTGCGTCACGCCGAGCCGATCGCCGAAACGCTGGAGTCGCCGGGACTGGGACCCGATCGTCTGACGGAAGCGACGTTGCTGCGAGCCAGGCTGGACGCGGGTCTGGCCGCGCTGCCCGAGCGCCAGCGCATCGCCCTGGTGCTGTTCGATGCGGAAGGTTGGGGTCACGCCGAGATCGCCGCGACCCTGGGAGTGCCCGAAGGAACCGTGCGGTCCTATGTGTTCCATGCCCGACGCGCCATGCGGCGCATGCTGGGAACACTGGCGGAGGGAATGAAATGACCATGTCGCCGTTCGATCATCAGCGGGACGAAGAGCTGGGCCGTCTGCTGCGCGAGCAGCTGAGCGGCTCCCGGCCGGAGGCGTTCCTCGAGCGGATGCGTCTGGCGGTGGCGGGCAGTGCGCGTCCGGAGGGGATGGACGTGCTCGCGGTCTGGGCTCGGCCGCGCGTCATGGCCCTCGCCGTCGCGGCGGGCCTGCTGCTTTGGCTCGGCGCGTGGTTCACCGCCAACCAGACCAGCCTCGAGCCCGGCGTCACGGTTGCGTCGCTTCCGGCGCACAGTGTGGTGAACCCGGATCCTCCGGCCACCGATGAGATCATGAGCGCCCTGCTCGGAGGACGCTGATGCGTACCCGACTGGCTCCCCTCATGCTGCTGGCCGCGACCTTCGCCCTGGGCGCTCTTGTCGGCGGTGCGGCGACCACGCTCGCCAGTCCGCATCGGCACGCGCGGCCCAGCTTTCTCGAGCGGCTCGGCAAGGATCTCGACCTGACCGCGGTCCAGCGCGACAGCATCCGCGCCGTGCTGGAGCGCCATCAGCCGGCCATGGATTCGCTCTGGCAGCGCATGCGGCCCGAGTTCGAATCCGAGCGCCAGCTGATTCGCAACGACATCAACGCCCTGCTCACTCCGGAGCAACAGGCCAAATACGCCGCGCTGATCCAGCGGCTGGACAGCCTCCGTCGCGCGGGGCCAGATCGGAACCGGAATGCCCATCTGTAGTCGTGGGGGGACCGTACTCGTCGTCGCGGGCGCGGTGTTCGGGACGTTCGCGCAGGCCCAGCAGCCACCCAGGATCCCGCTCGCCGAGGCGATCGAGCGCGCCAACAAGGTGCAGCCCACCGTGGTGCAGGCCTTCGGCACGGTCCGCAACGCCGAGGCGCGTCAGCGCTCCGCGACGGGAGCGTTTCTGCCCAGTCTGTCCCTCAACTTGACGGGCAACAACAATTTCTCCGAGGGCCAGCAACTCGACCCCAGCACCGGACAGTTCACCACGAGCGGCACGTCGACGTCCAGCGTGGGGTCGAGTATCAGCTCCAATATCGATCTGTTCACCGGCTTCCGGCGCGGGAGCGAGAGGAAGGCAGCCAATGCCAACCGCACGGCGACGGAAGTGAGTCTGGTGAACGCCCGGAACACCGTACAGCTCAATACCACGAACGCCTTCTTCGATGTGCTTGCCGCCGAACAACTGGTCGGCGTCCGCGAAGCCAGTGTGCGGCGCGCCGAAGAGCAACTCAAGGTGGCCGTCGCGCTGTTGCACGCCGGCAAAGGCATTCGCCCCGATTCGCTGCGCGGAGTCGTGACCCTCGGCACCGCGCAGCTCAACCTGCTCAACGCGCAGACCGCCCTGGCGACGGCGCAGGCGAACCTCGGCCGTCAGGTGGGCGCAGCGGGCCCCGTGGGAGCAGTAGATGACAGCACGCTCTATGCGATCGTGCCCGCCCTCGATACCGCAAAGTTGCGCCACGAAGCGATGGCCCAGGCTCCCGCGGTGCTCTCCGCCGAAGCCAACGCGGTTTCGGCACACGCGGCCATCGGCTCGGCCAGGGCGGCCTACTTCCCGACGCTCAATCTTTCGGGCAACATGGCGTTCAACGGCAGCAGCCGGAACAGCTACACCTTTCTGCAATCGCGCCAATTCGGACTCGGATTGAGCTGGCCGATCTTCAACCGCTTTCAGCGTGAGCAGAGCATCGTCGCCGCGCAGGTGACGGCGGAGAACGCCGACGCCACGGCCGCGGATTCCCGGCGCCAGGTGGTCGCGAGCCTCACCGCCGACCTGGCCGCACTCGAGGCGGCCCGGCTCCGCATCGACATCACGCGAACCAGCGTCGTCGCGGCGACCGAAGACCTCCGCGTGCAGCAGGAGCGCTATCGGCTCGGGGCGGGGACCAGCGTGGACGTCTTGACTTCGCAGGAGGCTCTCAACCAGGCCGAGGTCGATGCGGTGACCGCGCGCTTCGACTACGTGCGCGCCCGCGCCGCGATCGCGGCCCTCATCGGGAGGCCCTTGTGACCGCGGCAGCTCAGTCGAAGGACCGCATGGGCACGCTGCCCGACGGCGTGCCGGCCGACGCGGTGATCGTGGTGCGCAATCTCAAGCGCGAATACGAGATGGGCAGCGAGACGGTGCGCGCGCTGCGCGGCGTCGACATCACGATCCGGCGCAACGAGTTCGTCGCGATCATGGGCCCCTCCGGCTCGGGCAAGTCCACGCTGATGAACCTGATCGGCTGCCTCGATTCGCCGAGCGAAGGCGAGTACTGGCTCAACGGGCACCGGGTCTCGGAGCTGGGCGACGACGAGCTGGCGCGGATCCGCAATCGTGAGATCGGCTTCGTCTTCCAGACCTTCAACCTGCTGCCGCGCGCCTCGGCACTGCAGAACGTCGAGCTGCCGCTGATCTACGGCGGTACCGGCGCCAAGGAGCGCCGCAAAGCCGCGATCGAGTCCCTGCAGCGCGTGGGTCTGGCCGACCGGATGTCGCACCGGCCCAACGAGCTCTCCGGCGGCCAGCGCCAGCGCGTGGCGATCGCCCGGGCCCTGGTGAACCACCCGAGCATCATCCTCGCCGACGAGCCCACCGGCAACCTCGACTCGAAGACCAGCGAGGAAATCCTGACGCTCTTCGAGCAGCTCTACGCCGACGGCCAGACTATCATCCTGGTCACCCACGAACACGACATTGCCGCACACGCGCGTCGCCAGGTCCATCTCAAGGATGGGCAGATCGAGCACGACGTCGACACCTCGGAAAGGTCCTGATGCGTACACGTCTTCTCCGGCTCGCACTGCTGTTCGCCGCCGCCGGCTGCAAGGAAAAGCCCAAGCCGGTGGTCTATCAGGCGGTGCCGGTGGAGCGGCGCAACATCGTGGTCTCGGCGCGCGCCTCGGGCACCATCAACCCCGACACGGTCGTCGAGGTGAAGTCCAAGGCCTCGGGGGAGATCCTCGACATGCGCGTCGAAACCGGCCAGACCGTGGAGCGCGGCACCCTGATGGTGCTGGTGGATCAGCGGATTCCCAAGAACCGGCTCGATCAGGCCAACGCCGATCTCGAGGTGTCGAAGGCCCGTCTGGAGAATGCGATCGCGCAGCAGAAGCGGGCCGATGAGCTCTTCAAGTCGCAATCGATTTCCCAGGAGGAGCACGAGAACGCCGTGCTGGCGGTGGCCAACGAGCGCGCGGCCGTCGTGTCCGCGCAGGTCGCGGTCGAGAACGCCAAGATCGCGATGGAAGACACCCGCGTCACCGCGCCGATCAGCGGTACCATCATTTCCAAGAGCGTCGAGCGCGGCCAGGTGATTTCCTCGCCCTCGACCGACGTCGGTGGCGGGACCTCGCTGCTCAAGATGGCCGACCTCAACCTGGTCCAGGTCCGCACGCTGGTCG
>CAYNNS010000303.1:0-4238 GCA_964398345.1 uncultured Gemmatimonas sp.
AGGTGGTGATGACCCATCTCGTGAGCGGTCGTGGCGGGCGCCTTCGTCCCGACGCCGACGATGGGGGGGCGTCCCCCCCCCAACGGGGCCGGGGGATCGCAGGGGCGGCATCCCGCCGATGGGAGGTTCCCGGTGAAGAGGAAGGGGCGAGCTCCGTTCGCCGTCTCGAGCCGAGCGGCGCGGGAAGGTCGAGCGCTGGTGCAAGTGAGCGCTCGTGGTGGTCTGGCTTGGCGAGAGGGATCGGGCCGGCGGGCGTCGTCGCAGTAGCGACGACGGCCTGGTTGGAAGAGACGGTCACTGCTGCGAGCGCGCGAAGGGGACCGGCTGCAAGATTTTCCTGCCGCTGCGGCGGGCCCCGCGTTCCCCCGGTCCGGTGCCGGCCGCCCCCGCGGAGGTGGCGCCGGACCACAGCGGTCACGAGACCGTCCTGCTGGTCGAGGACGAAGCGCCGGTGCGGGAGGTCGTGCGCCGCACGCTCGCGGCGGCGGGTTATGCCGTGCTGGTGGCCCGCGACGGGCCCGAAGCGCTCAAGATCGGCGAGACCGAGCTCGACCAGATCGATCTGGTGCTCACCGACATGATTCTCCCCGGAATGTCGGGCCGCGATCTCGCCAGCGAGCTGCGCGCCCGGCGCCCCGGCCTCCGCGTGCTGATCATGTCGGGGTACACCGGCGAGACCTACCCGGCGCTGGAGTCGCTGCCCCAGGGCATCGGCTACCTGGAGAAGCCGTTTTCGCTCATGGACCTCCGCGCCAAGGTGCGCGGGGCGCTCGACGCCCCGGTCTAGCTAGAGCAGGGTGCCGTGCAGGATGATCGCCGCCACGCTGAAGTAGATCACGATCCCCGTCACATCCACCAGCGTCGCGACGAACGGCGCCGACGCGCTCGCCGGGTCGAAGCCCAGCCGCCTCAGCAGGAACGGCAGCATCGAGCCGATCAGCGAGCCGAAGGTGACGACCCCCAGCAGCGCCATCCCCACCGTGAACGCCACCAGGCCGTAGTGGGTGCCGTAGTTGTACCAGCCCACCGCCTGCCAGAGCAGAATCCGTATCACGCCGATCGCACCGAGGATGGCGCCGAGGGTCGCGCCGGTGGGCAGCTCGCGCAGCGCGACGCGCCACCAGTCCTTCACCTCGACTTCCCGGAGCGCCATCGCCCGGATGATGAGCGAGGTGGCTTGCGAGCCGGAGTTCCCCCCGGAGCTGATGATCAGGGGAATGAACAGCGCCAGCACGACCGCCGCGGCGATCTCGTGCTCGAAGCGCGCCATGGCCGTCGCCGTGAGCATCTCGCTCAGGAACAGGGCGCAGAGCCAGCCGGCGCGCTTTTTCACCATCGCACCGAAGCCGATCTCGGAATAGGGCTGCTCCAGCGCCGCCATACCGCCGAGCTTCTGGACGTCCTCGGTCTCTTCCTTGACCAGGGCATCGATCACGTCGTCGACCGTGACGATCCCGAGGATGCGCTCGGTGGTGTCGACCACCGGGATCGCGAGCAGGTTGTACTTGCTGATGATGCGGGCGACCTCCTCGCGGTCGAGTTCCGGGCCGGCGGTGAGCAGGTTGCGCGCGGTCCCGACGTGGCGCACCAGCGCCGCGGGGTCCGCCATCACCAGCTCGCGCAGCGAGACGACGTGGACCAGCGCCTGGGTGTCGGGGTCGGTGACGTAGATCGCGTAGACCGTCTCCTTGCGGCCGCCCACCTGCCGCACGTGCGCGAGGGTCCGCTCGACGCTCCAGTCCGCCGGAACGCTGACGAACTCGGTCGTCATGATGCCGCCCGCCGTTTCCGGCGGGTACTGCAGCAGCAGCCGGATCGCGTCGCGGGTTTCCTTGCTCAGCGCCGCCAGCAGCCGCTTGCGGTTCTCGGGTGCCAGCTCACGGAAGAGATCCGCCTGCTGGTCGGCGGACATCGCGTCGACCAGATCGGCGACGTCCTTCTCGTGCATCTGCGCGATGATCGCCGCGCGGGTATGCACCAGCTCCGGCTCGTCGAAGATCCGCACCGCGAGGTCGAAGGGGAGTGCCGCGAGCACCTTGGCCGCCGCCGCGGGCTCCAGCTCGCGCAGCGCGTCGGCGACGTCGGGCGGCTGCATCCCCGCGAGCACCGCGGAGAGCTCGACGGGATCGCCGCAGAGCAGGTAGAGGAGCTCGGGAGTCGGTTTGACGGCTTCGTCGAGAATGGGGGGCATGACAGTGACCTGTGACCGGTGTCCAGTGATCGGTGCGGCGCCTGCACCGCCAAGGTAGCGCCGCGACCGCCGGTTACGGCACCCCCGAATGCGTTGACGCCTCGGCTTTCACATGGATAAGTTGCCGCCGGGACAGATGGCCGAGTGGCTTAAGGCGCACGCCTGGAGAGCGTGTATACCTCACAAGGGTATCGAGGGTTCGAATCCCTCTCTGTCCGTGGAGCGGGGGAACTTTCGGCGGTCCTCCGTCATTAGCTTTCCCAACGGACCCCAGGACCGCTCATGCTGATCCATCGCCGCCCCGAGATTCCCAGCAGCGAAATCACCGACGAGAGTCTCTACTGGTCCCGCCGCGAGTGGCTCGCGTCGGTCGGCCTGGGCGTTGCCGGGGCACTCGGGCTGCCCCGGAGTGCGGGAGCGCAGGAGCCGCTCAAGCCGACCTCCTACGACATCATCACCGGCTACAACAACTACTACGAGTTCGGCACCGGCAAGGATGACCCGAAGGCCAACGCCCACACGCTGCGGCCCAAACCCTGGAGCATCGCGGTCGAAGGCGAAGTCAAGAAGCCGGCGGTGTATTCCTTCGACGATTTCTTCAAGGGCATGACCCCGGAAGAGCGGGTCTACCGGCACCGCTGCGTGGAGGCGTGGTCGTTCGTGGCGCCCTGGCTCGGCTATCCTCTGGCGAGCGTGATCAAGCGGCTCGAGCCCACCAGCAAGGCGAAGTACGTCGAGTTCGTGACCCTGATCGATCCGGTCCAGATGCCAGAGACCCGACGCCAGGTGCTCGACTGGCCGTACGTCGAAGGACTGCGCCTGGACGAGGCGCTGCACCCGCTCACGCTGCTCACGGTCGGGGTCTACGGGAAGCCGCTGCCCAATCAGAACGGGGCGCCGGTGCGGCTCACGGTGCCGTGGAAGTACGGCTTCAAGAGCGCCAAGTCGATCGTGAAGCTTCGCTTCGTCGAAAAGCAGCCGAAGAACACCTGGAACATCGCGGCCCCCGGCGAGTACGGCTTCTACGCCAACGTGAATCCCAGCGTCGACCATCCCCGCTGGAGCCAGGCCCGGGAGCGCCCGCTCGGCCAGCTGTTCATGAAGCCGACCCTGATGTTCAACGGCTACGCCGACCAGGTCGCGTCGCTGTATGCCGGGATGGATCTTCGCGTCAACTTCTGAGCCCAAGTCTCGCGTGACCGAAGCACAGCTCATCCGGCGCGTCATCAAGCCGGTGCTCTGGGTTGCCGGCCTTGCTCCGCTCGCCTGGCAGGTCTGGGCCTTCGCCACCGACCACCTCGAGGCCGAGCCGGTCAAGGGGATGGAACACTTCACCGGACGCACGGCGCTGGTGATCCTGTTCATCACCCTCAGCGTCACGCCGCTGCGCCGGCTCACCGGCTGGAACGGCATCGTCAAGCTGAGACGGCTGATCGGGCTCTTCGCATTCTTCTACGCGGTGATCCACTTCACGATCTTCCTGTATTTCGATCTCGAATTCTCGTTTGGCCGGCTGGCGGAGGAAGTGGGCAAACGCCCCTACATCACCGTGGGATTCGCGGTGCTGCTGATGCTGACCGCGCTGGCAGTCACGTCGCCCAGGGCGATGGTGCGTAAGCTCGGCGGCAAGCGCTGGAACGCGCTCCACCGGCTGATTTACCTCGCCGCGGCGGGCGGGGTCCTGCATTTCACCTGGGCCCAGAAGAAGGACATCCGGCTCCCGCTGATCTACGCCGCGGTGCTCGCGGTGTTGCTCGCGGTGCGCCTGTGGACTAGCTTCCCGGCCCGAGATGCCCTCGGTGACCCGGCTCCTCGACGGTCCCGCCGTGACGCAAACGCTGACGCGCATGGCAGGGGAAGTCGTTGAACGCTCGGGCACCGAGGGCCTTGTGTTGGTGGGGATCCAGCGCCGGGGTGTGGAGCTGGCCAACCGGATCGCCGGGCTCATCGAGCGGTCGCACCCCACGGTCGATATCCCGCTCGGCAAGCTCGACATCACCCTCTACCGCGACGACCTCTCCACCATAGGCCCCCGGCCGCGGGTCGG
>CAYNNS010000304.1:0-3799 GCA_964398345.1 uncultured Gemmatimonas sp.
CGTCGTCGGTGACGTAGACCTCGCCGTGCTGGAACGGCGACATGGTGCCGGGATCGACGTTGATATAGGGGTCGAACTTGAGCAGGGTGACCGAGAGCCCGCGCTCGACCAGCAACCGTCCCAGCGAAGCTGCTGCGATCCCTTTGCCGAGCGACGAAACCACGCCTCCGGTGACGAAGATGAACTTCGTGTTTCCGCCGGGCGTTGTCGTCATCAGGTGACCTCTTGGGTGACGGTCCAGTAGCTCTCCGCCTCGCGCAGATCTTCCCAGGTATCGATCTCCGGCGGGGCCGCCTCACGCAATCGCTCGACACCGATGCTCATGCCGAGTTCCAGGGCCCGCAGCTGCTCCAGTCCTTCGGCGCGCTCCAGCGGACTCGGTGGGGCCAGGGCGATTCGGCCGAGCGCAGTCCGGGAATAGGCGTACACTCCCAGATGTCTCCAGGCGCGAACCGAAGCGTAGGGAATCGCCGCGCGGGAGAAGTAGAGCGCCCTGCCCTCCACCGTCGTCACGACCTTGACCCGCGACGGATCGTTGAGCCCGTCTGTCTCGAGCGGGACGGCGGCGGTGCCGATGTCATACCCCCTCCGGAGCTGGGCAATGGCTCCGCGCACCGCCTCGGCCGGAAGGAACGGGGTATCCCCCTGCACGTTGACGATCTCGTCATACCCGTCGAATTCGCCGCGAGCACTGAGCTCGTGCACCCGATCGGTGCCGCTGGCATGCTCCGCCGCGGTCAGACGGGCGTCGAGCCCGGCGGCTTCCGCCGCCGCAACCACGGCTGCCGCGTCCGTCGCGATCACCAGACGGTCAGCGATCCGGTACTCCAGGACTCGCTGAGCTACTCTGACAATGAGGGGTACCCCGCCCAGGGGCTGCAGTGGCTTGTGAGGCAGCCGCGTCGAACCCAGCCGAGCTGGAATGACTACGAGGACGGGCATGTTCCAAACTAAAAGCGCGGCCGACCCAAGTCAAAAGTCGTGCCGCGCCAATAATTGCAAGGTAAGAAATTTTGTCACAAAGGCTTAGCCATCCGGCTTGGGTCCCTTTGCCGCCGCGCCGGAAGCACGCTTCGCGCGGAGTGAATCGGCCTGACGCTGCATGTCCTTGGCCCGCCGTTCCAGCCGGGCGGCGTTCACCGAGTCGTCATACACCCGCTGCTGGGCCCTTACCCGCTCTTCGACAGCGGACCGTACGGAGTCTGCCGAGACAGACGGAATCGAGTCCCCGGCTTGATGCTGCATCTCCAGCACGGTGCTTTCCGGCAGCATCAGCGGAAGAATCAGACTGTGTAGCCCGGTGGGCGTACGTTGGCTGATCTTCACCTCTCCGAACGCGAGGTAGCCACTGTCCGACTTGAGGCAAATGAAGGAAGTGCGCTCGTCGAAGTGGTGCGTGTCCGTCACGGAAACATGGCAGTCGCCCAGCCGCTCAAAGACGGCTGAATCGCTGATCCTCGCACTCACGTCAACGCCGGCGATTCCACCGGGCTCCCGTTCCCGCTTGTGAAAGGTCAGGGACCGCAGCGTTCCGACCTGAGCGCCATCGAGCTTGAACGGGATGATCCCGCCGAGCGGGATCGTGATGCCATGGCCCGTGACGATGGAGTCGTGGACCCGCCGCGCCGCGCTCACCACCCCGAATCCGACCAGGAAGATCAGCGCAGCGCGCAAGCCGATCTTGAGCCAATACTTGCCCATTGAAGCCCTCCTGTAACAGCGTTACAAGATGTAACGTAATGCAGCCCCGGCAAGTTTCCTAGAGGCTAGCCGCGGGGGTGGAACTGGCGGTGTACGGTGCGGAGGTAATCGCGGTCGACATGGGTATAGATCTGAGTGGTTGAAAGGTCGGCGTGGCCCAGCATCTCCTGCACCGCCCGCAAATCGGCGCCGCCTTCGAGGAGATGGGTGGCGAAGGAGTGCCGCAAGGTGTGGGGAGTAACCCGCTTGCCGATTCCCGCGCGCTGGGCCAGCCGTTTGATGATCCCCCAGGCGCCCACCCGCGAGAGTGGCGTTCCGCGCGCATTCAGCAGAACCCTGCCGCGTCCGCGGCCCTGCTCGAGCGTGGGGCGCACCGAGTTGAGGTACAACGAAACGGAGCCGATCACTTTGCGGCCCAGCGGCACCATGCGCTCCTTGTTTCCCTTGCCGAAGACCCGGACCAGCCCCTCGGACAGCAGCAGATCGCTGACCTCGAGCCCGCAGAGCTCGGACACGCGCAACCCAGCGCCGTAGCCCAGCTCCAGCAGCGCCCGGTCGCGCCAGCCGAGTCGTTCGTCGGGGTTTGGCGCGCTGAGCAGCGACTCGATCTCGGCGACGCTCAGCACGTCGGGCAGGCTGCGGCCGCGCTTGGGCGTCTCCAGGCGATCGCTGGGATCGTCCAGCAGCGCACCCTCGCCGACGAGAAAGGCGAAGTAGGTGTGCAGCGCGGAGACGTGGCGGCGGATCGTGGCGGGGGCCAGGCCGAGATCCTTGAGCATGAACACGAAATCCCGCAGCAGCGCACGGCTCACTCCGCCGGGACCCGGGACCCGTTTGGTCGCGGCGAACTGGACGAAGCGGCGCAGGTCGCGCAGATAGTTCTCGATGGTGTTGGGAGTATTCCCCGCCTCGAGCCCGAGATGATCGCGGAAGCTCTCGAGCAGGAACGCCGGCTCGAGCTCTTCGCTCACTCCGGCTCCTCTTCGCGTTCCTGTCGCTGCCGCCGCACGGCATCGAGCGCTTCGACGGAAATGCGTGGCAGGCCTTCTTGCAGCTCCGCGGGCTGATCGGGATGCAGCGGATCGAACGGCCGCAACGTCGCCAGGCGGGCGCGACTGCTCTGACGACGCCGCAGGATCAGGATCGTCAGCAGCACGAGGACGACGGCCGCCACAATCCAGAGTCCCTGGTTGAGCTTGCCCAGCGCACCCAGAATCGTCTCCCAGTTCTCGCCGAGCTTGTGCCCCAGGAGGATGAGCCCGCCGTACCACACCGCACAAGCGGCAGCGATGGGGATGAGGGTGCGTGCGGGGTTCAGGTTGATCAGACCGGCGAAGGGAGCAACCACAGCGCGGAACGCGGGCAGCATGCGGAAGATGAAAACCCCGACGATGCCGAAGCGGAGATACTCCCGTTCGATGGCGGCAAACGTGCCGGGCGTCATCAGCCGACGGCCGAGCCTCCCTTGAAAGAAGCGCCGTCCGAAGCGCTTGGCGCTCCAGTACACCAAGGCCGCGCCTCCGGCTCCGAAGCTCCAGGCAACCAGCAAGATGGTCAGGGGCCGCAGCGTGCCCCGGTGGGCGAGGAACGCGGCGAGCACGACGAACACATCCGAGGGCGAGGGGGGGAAGAAGTTCTCGACGACGACGGACAGAGCGATCACCGCATAGATCACGAGCGGCGGCCAGGAAGCGAGCCGCGTGAGCAGGTCTTCGATCAGCGTGCCTCCACGATCGCGACGGCGAACACGGCGATCCCTTCTCCGCGGCCGACAAAGCCCATGCCTTCGTTGGTCTTCGCCTTCATGCCGACCGCATCCGGCGCGATGCCGAGTTCTCCCGCGATCGCCTGGGCCATGGCGCTCTTGTAGACACCGAGGCGCGGCCTTTCGCAGACGATGGTGACGTCGGCCTGGACCGGATGGAATCCCAGCTCGTTGACGCGCTCCCGCGCCAGGCGCAGCAGCACCAGAGAGTCGGCATCCTTCCACTGGGGATCGGATTCGGGAAAGAGGGTTCCGAGGTCGCCCGCGCCGGCGGCGCCTAGGATCGCGACGGTCACCGCGACCCACGAGTTGAGCCGGCGTGCACGCGCGTCG
>CAYNNS010000304.1:3809-4235 GCA_964398345.1 uncultured Gemmatimonas sp.
GAGCGGTATCCAGGAGCGGGGATCCTCTCACTGGGGATTGGGTCTAGGAAAGGGGGTGCCCAGGGCGCCCGCGCGGCCGGCGCGGAGGACGGCGTCGGTCACCGCGTGCGCGACGGCGTCGGCGTCTGAGTTTCCTTCCAGACCCTTCTCGAAGGCGATTCGCTGGCGGCCCAGGATGAAGGGGCGGCCGGCCACGAAGCGGTGCGAGTCATAGCCGAACCCGACCCTCAAGCCGCTACCGGCTCCGTCTCGATGATGGAGTAGTCCTGACGGCGCCGCCGCACCTGATAACCCGCGTCCCGGATGCAGCGCTCCATCTCGCCGATGGTGGCGCGGTGGGTGGTTCCGGCGGAGGACACCACGTTCTCCTCCATCATCAGGCTGCCGAAGTCGTTGGCGCCGAAGCGGAGGGACACCTGTCCGATC
>CAYNNS010000305.1:0-4211 GCA_964398345.1 uncultured Gemmatimonas sp.
GGCGTGCACGACGGCGCCGAGCTTGATTCCGGCAACAGGATGGAGGTGATCGAGGTACCAGCCGAACTCCTTGGTGCAGAGGAACTCGACCTTGTAGTCGCCGCTCGACTGCAGCAGGATGAAATCCACCGTGCCGTCGGCGGGGGCGAGGACCGGAAGCACTTCGGTCGACGTCGGCCGGGGCCAGGCGTCGAAGTTGACCTGGTAGAAATAGACGTGATCGCTCGGGAGCACGTGGCCGGGCGGGTTGAGATTACCCAGGGGCGTCAGAATAGGTGTCTTCGAGAGATCGAGCGGCGAAACCGTGAATTGTGCCACGGCGCCGGGCGGTGGCTCGACCCCCCAGCCGCCCGGATCGGTGGGGGCCGAGTGACTGCCGCATCCGGCGAGCAGGGCGCAACTGGCACCCAGCATGAGAGTTCCCCGCAGTGTAACCCGCACTCGCAGCCGTCCTCGTGCAAGGATTCGCAGGGGTGAAGAGCAGCTTTCGCGCCAGGCCTGATTCGTTCAGGGCTTGGCGTGCTGCTCCACGTCGGATAGTCTCCGCAGCGCGGCCTTTGCCGCCTCGACCCGGGGCTGAAGCTCCGGGTCGGGCTTGCTCCAGAGCTCGGCGAACGCGCGGTAGTGCTCGGCGGCCTTGACCCGATTGCCTTGCTTCTCATAGAGTGCGCCGAGAACCGCGTTTCGGTCGCCAGGAACACGCGCGACATCCCCGCTCCGCCGAGCTCCTGTTCCAGGACGAAGCTGGCGCCGAGGGTCTGCTGCAGCTGTGCGCGGAGGTCAGCGTTCACGCCGGCGGGCGAGGATCAGGACCTGAATCTCATCGGGGCGGGGGTTGACGAAGTCCAGGCGCACGCGGCCGTCGGCCTGCGTTGAGACGGTGGCAGGGATCGAGCTGTGGCTCAGGATCCAGCCCGCCGGCAGCACCACGGCGTTCGCGGGTCGTCCGAAGCTCCGGTCCCACACCAGGATGTTGCCGAGCGAGCGGTAACGCGCCGCGTCGACGTAGGTCTCGGAGATGCGGAGCCGGATGGAATGCCCGGCGGTGACCGCGGTAAAGGGAATGACGACCACTTCACTCTCGGGCGTGACCGCCTCGCCGATGTCGAGCTTGGCCTGGGTGATCGCGTCGCCCTTGAGCGTCCGGGTCTCGAGCTTGGCGCCGGTGTCGAGGTCGACCGCCGACGTGTTGGAGACGGTGCTGCCCGCGCGCACGACGTTGAGGTACTTGTCGACCCCGATCCGCGACTCGGTGTAGTCGTGATACAGATCGAAGGCGTGGGTCTCGGGCTGCTGCAGGTAGTAGACGATCTCCCGCGTCTGCGTCGCCCGTTCGCCGAGCCGCCGCTGCACGCTGTCGGGCAGCTGGATGACGAATTGGGTGAGGATGGGCGCCTGGCGCGCTTTGACGACCAGCGGCGCGGCGTCGGGACCCGGGTTGATGAAGCTCACGAAGATCCGGCCGTCGCTCTCGCTCAGCACTTGCGCGGGGACATTGCAGCTCAAGAGCTCCCACCCCGGCGGCAGCACCACGGCGTTGCGCTTGATGCCGAGCGAGCGATTGAAGATCAGGGTGTCGCCGCTCGTGTAGTAGCTCTTGGGGTCGTAGTAGGTCTTCTCGATCAGGATGCGGCTCACCCCGCCGGGCGGCACCGGCCGCGGCAGCTCGACCCGGATGTAATGGCTGCCGGTGTCGGCGCCGGCTAACCCGCTGGCCTTCGCCGCCGCGCCGTCGACTTCGGTGAACTTGAGCGGCGCGCCAGTCGCCTTGTCGAACACGGCCTCGCCGCTGGCCACGCTGCCTTTGCGTATCGGGTTGAAGTAGTACCGGGCGCCGGGGGTCGTGGCCCAGACCTCGTAAAGAATGTGAAACTTCCCGGTGCTCGGGCCCAGCAGCTCGTAACGGGTGTATTCGCCGGCGGACGTCTGCCGCGCGCCGTCGCTCTGGGCCGCGAGCCCCGACCACGGCGCCGCAGCCATCACACTGGCAACCAGCCGGAGCGCCGGTCTCATGGGATCGGCTTTGGCAGCTCGAGCTGAATGGCCGGCTGATTGCGCGAGGCCAGCAGCTTGTTCAACGCGGCGAGATCGAGCTGGATCAGCTTGTCCGCCGCCGCCTTGCTGTCGGCGAGCTTCTTCTGGAGCACCACGAACACCGCGCCCTGCTGCTGAGTCGGCGCGAAGTCCGAGTCGCCGATGTTCCCGATGAGATAGGTGAGCTGCCCGCCGATCCCCACCGGCCAGCGCACGCCGTCCTGCCCGCGGCCGGTTTCGCGGAGATCCTGTAGGGTGTTCTCGACCGCGGTGAACTTTTGCTCCAGCGAATCGCCCCGCGCACGGAGCTGGGCGCTGGCCTTGGCGTCCCCCAGCCGTTGGTGCAGCGCCTGGATCTGGCTGCGCACGATTTCGAGGGTGTTGAGCAGTTCCCCCGCCGCGTTCTGCTCGGTCTGCAGCTTGAGCAGCGCCGCGGTCGACGCCGCGATGTCCTGATCGGTCGCGAAGGAGTTGGGATCCTTGCGCACCTCGAGCGGCTGGCTCTGGGTCTGGCCGCTTACCGTGAGCTGTACGGTGTAGCGGCCCGGGGGCAGCAGCACCGAGAGTGCGCTGAAGCCCGGCGCATCGCGCGTGCCGGCGCTGTCGAGCTCGAACGCCTCGTCATAAAGCGGTTTGGTCCGCATTCGCGGCACCCTGGTGCCGTCGTTGCGGAGATCCCAGTTCACCCGGTTGAGTCCTGCGACATTACTGCCCCGGATGGTCCGCACGGTCTTGCCGGCGGCGTCCTGGATCGCGAGGCTCGGCGCCGTCGCCGCCGGCGCCTTGAGCCAATAATTGATATCGGCGCCGTAGGGCGGGTTCTGCCCCGCGGTCGGGTCGTCGCTGCCCGAGACGTTGCCGTTGTAGCTCTGGTAGCGATACGCCGCGCGCGGCGCGAAGAGCGTGACGTTCGCCCCGACCGCCTCGGCGGTCATCTTCTGCAACGGCGAGAGATCGTCGAGAATCCAGATGCCGCGGCCGTAGGTCGAAATCACCAGGTCGTTGAAGTGCTCCTGGATCACCATGCCGTACACCGGCGCGTGCGGCAGGTTGAGCTGCAGCGGCTGCCAGTGCTCGCCGTCGTCGAAACTCACATAACACGCATTCTCGAGGCCGAGGTAGAGTAACCCGCGGCGCACCGGGTCTTCGCGGATGATGTGGGCGTAGCTGAGCGGGCTCTTGGGGAGCCCGTTGACGATCAGCTTCCAGCTCTTGCCGTAGTCGCTCGTCTTCCAGACCCAGGGGTCGCGGTTGTTCTCCTGGTGCGCGTCGTTGATGACATACGCGGTACCGGCGTCGTACTTCGAAGGCTCGACGTGGCGGAAGGAGCCCCACATCGGTGTCCCCGGCGTGGCGGGGGTGACGTTGCTCCAGGTCGTGCCGCCGTCCTGGGTCACCTGCACCAGGCCGTCATTGGTGCCCACCCAGATCAACCCCGGCTTCACCCGCGACTCCGCGATGCCGTAAATCACGTCGCCGTACTCCACGCCGATGTTGTCGGGAGTGAGGCCGCCCGAGATCTGCTGCTTGGTCTTGTCGTTCCTGGTCAGGTCGGGGCTGATGATCTGCCAGCTGCGGCCGCCGTCGCTGGATTTGTGCAGGAACTGGCTGCCGGTGTAAATGGTGTTGTGATCGTTGGGCGAGATCAGGAAGGGCGCGTCCCAGACGAAGCGATACGGCACGTCGGCCGCGGCGTAGCCGCCGGTGCTGAGCGGCCAGACCTCGACGTTCTGCGAGGTACGCGTGCGGGTGTCGAAGCGCGCGACGATGCCGCCGCGGCTGCCGGAGCCCGACGCGGTGGACCAGACCAGGTTGGTGTCGACCGGATCGGGCGTGGCCCAGCCACTCTCGCCACCGTCCACGTTGTACCACTCGCTGCGCTGGATCCCGCCGCCGAATCCGCCGCCTCCGCCACCGCCGGTCCGGCTGTTGCTCGGTCCGCGATAGCTCGGCCCGTCCTGCTTGTTGCCGTAGACGTAGTAGGGAATCCGGTTGTCGACCGTGACGTGGTAGATCTGGGCGATGGGGAGCTGCACATGGAGCCAGGTGCGCGCCCGGGTCGTCGAGATGTGCACGCCGCCGTCGTTGGCCACGGCCATGCGATTGGGATTGGTGGGATCGATCCACATGTCGTGGTTGTCGCCGCCGGGTGCCGTCATCGGCGGCTCCCGGTTTGC
>CAYNNS010000306.1:0-4192 GCA_964398345.1 uncultured Gemmatimonas sp.
ACGGTCGCGGGTTAGCATCAGCAGCGCGACGGCGCCGCCCCCGACCACCACGGCTCCGGCCCCCCCGATCGCGAGCCACGATGTCCGGCGGGCCGCCGTTGCGGGTTGCCGCCGGGTGGGCGGAATCTCGCGCGCGGGTGCCGCCGCCATTTTCCGCGTGGTCACCTGGTCGCCACGGACCAGCGCATCCACGACACCCGCGAATTCCGCGACGCTGCCGTAGCGTTGCCCGGCCTGCCGCGCCAGCGCCCGATCGAGAATGCTCTGCAGCCCGGCGGGATAATCGCCGGGCCGGCTCTCCGCGAGCGGGCGGGGCGCGTCGGTCAGCCGCTTCGCCAGGGTTTCCTGCAGCGAGCTGCCTTCGAACGGCAGCTGACCCGTAAGGAGCCGATAGAAGACCAGCGCCAGCGCGTACTGATCCGAACGCCCATCGACCGGGTCGCCCGCGAGCTGCTCGGGGCTCATGTATTCCGGCGTTCCGACGACGAAACCCGACTTGGTCACCCGCTCGCCCGGAACATTCTCCATCGCCTTGGCAATGCCGAAATCCACCAGCTTCGCCGTCTCCCGGCCGCGTCCGGCCACGACCATGATGTTGTCGGGCTTGAGGTCGCGGTGCACGATGCCGAGATCGTGGGCGGCCTGGAGCCCGGCGGCGCACTGCTGCAGCAGCAGCGCCGCGCGGGGCAGGGGCATGGGCCCCGATTCCTCCAGCACCGCAGTCAGGGTGCGCCCCTCAACGAATTCCATGGCGAGGTAGACGAGTCCGTCGGACGTGAGCCCGAAATCGTAGACCGCGCAGACATTGGGGTGGGCAATCCGGCTTGCGCTCGTGGCTTCCCGGTTGAATCGAGTGACAGCGTCGGGGTCCCGGCTCAAGGCCGGGCTCATGACCTTGAGCGCGCAGGCCCGGTCCATCAGCACATGGCGGGCGAGATACACCTCGCCCATGCCACCTTCACCCAGCCGCCGTTCGACCTGATAGCGCTCGCCGACCAGCTGCCCCAGCAACCCCGCTCCCGGTCCGGCTGCGCGCAGCGGCGAGCGGTCACGCGAACAAAACGCGGCCTCATCGCCATACTCGGTGGCGCAGATTGGACAGACCTTCACTCGGAAGTCCTCGGAGCTCGGAACAGGAAATAGATGACCGGACGACGCCGGGCGCAATCTAGGTCGCACCGCGCGGAAGCGCCAACCGGCGCGTTGCTGTAAGTCCTAGTCACCGTGTACCTTGCGATGACAGAGCCGGGCTTGGTTCTCCCGCCTGGAAGCAACTCGTTGCAGTCGAGATGCTGTGGGCGATCCAAGCCGTTGACGCGTCTCCTCCATTGAAAACCTCGTCACTCTGGAGTGGAACGAGTGCCTTCGGACTCGCGGACGCTGCCGGGAGGGGCGCTGGCGATCACCGCGCTCCTGGCGTTGGGTTGGCTGGGGTCTCCCCTGGCGGCCCAAACGCCAGAGCAGCGTCGGGCGATCGACGCCTTCCGCGATACGCTCCAGAGCATCACCGATTCAACCCTGTTACGGGCCCGCGAAGAGCGTCTCCTCGCCGCGGCCCAGAAGAGCCGCAACGATGCGTTCCTGCATCTGCGGCTCGGTCAGCTCGCGCTGCGCCAGGGCGAGCTCGGCGGAGCGTCGCACTTCGACGATGCCGCCTCGGAGTTCGTCTGGTCCACCGAGCTCGCGCCCCAGTGGGCCTACGCCTGGTATGGGCTCGGTCTGGCCGAATACGCGCTCGGCAGCCGGCTCACCAGCACGCCGGAGCCGCGCTCTCCATCCCGGGAAGCCTGGCTGCGCGCGATGACCGCGCTGACCCGCGCGAGTGTCCTCGAGCCCGGGTTGGCTTCGCGCCTCGAGGAGCTGGCCGACCGTGCGCTGCGTGAACGCGCGCCCGAACGGGCCGCCGTTCTGCGGGAAGCGTTGCGCCGCGCCACCCTGGAGCTGCGCGGCCCGCGCGGCGCGCGGCTGCTTCTGGCGCTGGGCCGGATTCAGCGCGCGACGGGCGATAGCGCGGCCCTGAGCTCGTTCGAGGCGTACCTCGCGACGGGCGACGACCGTCCGCTGGCCCTCGTCGAGCTGGGACGCACCGAGCTGCTCGCGGGTGATCTTCGCGGCATGACCGCCTATCTCAGCGGCGCTGCCGATGAAGATCCTCTGGCACTGGCGGAGTACCGCGCCGACCTTCTGCCCATCGCCGATCAGGCCGAGCTCGCCGATTTCGAGCTGCGCCGTGGCGCGGCTCGCGCCGAGACGCTCCGGCACTTCTGGCAGGTGCGCGACCGTCTGGAGCTGCGCCGGGAAGGGGAGCGGCTCGCGGAGCAGCTGCGGCGCTTGCAGGTGGCGCGGCGCGAGTTCACCGTCGTTGCTGAGGACGGCAGCGAGCGCCTCGACGATCGCGGCCGGATCTACGTCCGTCACGGCGAGCCCGACGACAGGGCCAGCTTCTCGATCCCCGGCGTCGAGCCCAATGAGTCCTGGCGCTATCACCGCGGCGGCACCGACCTGGTGCTCCATTTCGTCGCGCGCCAGTCACCCAACGATTTCCGCATGGTGGAAAGCGTGCTCGACGTCGCGGATCTGCCGATCGAGCTGACCATGCCGAACGCCGGCGCGTCGGTTTCGGGAACCGCCGGGAGCACCGAGCAGCAGCAGTTGCTGCGCTCGCGCTCGGCCCTCGCACCGGTGTATGGACAGGTGCGCTCGGTGCCGCGAGAGCGGGTCGCCGCCTATCTCGATCAGGAGCGGGCGCTCGGCCGCCGCGGCATCCAGGTGGGAACCACTTCCGACAGCTACCCGCTCCGCTTCGGACGTGAGCTCGATGCCTGGGGTGCCCTGTTGGTGGCCGGAGGCTCCGGCGCCCAGCCCGCCATCCAGGCCGTGTTCGCCATCCCGGGTTATGCGGTCGAGCCCGCCACCGGCGTGGCGGGGGTCGTGTACCCGGTTCGCCTGCGCTTCATCGCGCTGGACCCCGAAGGCAACGTCGTGGCGGCGGTCGACAGCACGACCCGGATCGAGCGCAACGCCCCGATAGCCCCCAATCGCAGTCTGCTCGGACGCGTGGCGATTCCGGTGCGTCCGGGGCGTCTCGTCGCGCGGGCCGCCGTGCAGTACGGCGACCAGGCGGGCACCACGTTCGAAGTCGACACCCTCACCGTTCCCGCGCCGGGTGGCGGAGCGCTCGAGCTCGGCGATCTCGTCGTCGGTACACCGCAAGGCCGGTTCGGTGTGCCGCTGGGCGAGCGCGTTGTGGTTCCGCTGTCTCCCGGCGGCGCTGTGCACCGGAGCGATGGCGCCGAAGTCGGCGTCGAAGTCTTCGGTTTGCAGCCGGGCGACCGCGCCGGCCTCCAGGTACTCGTCGCGCCGCTCGACAGCTTGCACTCCGGAGCTCCGCTGCGCTGGCGCGCCTTCCCCGATGACGCCGGCGTCGCCACACTGACGCGCTCGCCGGGTGCGGGTCCCATCGTAGCGTGGCACGCGGCGTTGCCCTTGAAGAAACTCAAGCCGGGTTCATGGTTGATCGCTGTGCTGGTGACCGATGCGGTGGGTCGAACGGCCCGCCGCGAGGGGCGGTTGCTGATCCAGGCACCCTAGCGTGACCGGCTCGTGACAGATTTGTGATGTGAACAGCGTTTTTCCGCGCCGTTTCTCAACTTCTCCACGTATTGTCCGCCGCTCGCCGCGTTCCTACCTTGATCCTCCCCGTCGGTCAGCGCGGGAGCGAGCCCGGGCTCGGCCGAGGACCTGAGGTCCCCGTTTCCGATTAAATTTCTGCTACGTATCAAGGGAGTCATCCATGGGAACTGCTACGCCCCGGGTTCCGCTCCAGCTGTCGCCCAATGCGATCACCGTGCTGGAAAAGCGCTACCTCGTCCGCGACGAGACCGGCAAGCCGGTCGAATCGCCCGCCGAGCTGTTTACGCGCGTCGCCGGCACCATCGCGGAGCCGGACCGGCAGTACGGGGCGTCGGATGGCGCGATCGTCGCGCTCACCGAGGCGTTCTTCGAGCTGATGGCCAAGCGGCTGTTCATGCCCAACAGCCCCACGCTGATGAACGCCGGCCGTCCGCTCGGCCAATTGTCGGCCTGTTTCGTGCTTCCCGTCGACGACGCGCTCTCCAACGGCCAGAGCGGCATCTACGACACGCTGACCGCGATGGCGCTGGTGCATCAGTCGGGCGGCGGCACCGGCTTC
>CAYNNS010000307.1:0-4182 GCA_964398345.1 uncultured Gemmatimonas sp.
CAGAGCAGCACATCGAGCGGGAGGCGCACCGGATAGCCTTTCAGCTGGACGTCCCCCTCCTGCATGATGTTGAAGAGACCCACCTGGATCTTGCCCGCGAGGTCGGGCAGCTCGTTGATCGCGAAAATCCCGCGGTTGGCTCTGGGCAGCAGCCCGAAGTGCATGGTGAGCTCATCGGAGAGCACGTGGCCGCCGCGCGCGGCCCGAATGGGATCGAGATCGCCGATCAGATCGGCGATCGTCACATCGGGCGTCGCGAGCTTCTCGACGTAGCGATCGTCGCGATGTATCCAGGCGATGGGGGTCGCCTCCGCGTCGCTTTCGATGCGCTCGCGGCCGTACTTGCTGATGGGGCCGAGCGGATCATCGTTCACTTCGCTCCCGGCCACGATCGGGAGCCACTCGTCCAGGAGCTGGGTCAGCCCCCGCAGGATCCGGCTCTTGGCCTGGCCGCGCAGGCCAAGGAGGATGAAATCCTGGCGGGCGAGCAGGGCATTGATGAGCTGCGGGATAATGCTGTCGTCGTAGCCGTGGATTCCCGGAAACAGGGTGACTTGGTCGCGGAGCGCCAGCAGCAGGTTGGCGCGCAGCTCATCACGCACCGAGCGTCCGGCGAGTGGGGTGCGCCCCCAGCGGCTGGCGCGCAATGCGCCAAGCGAGACCGGAAAATCAGAGGGTTGCTTTCGGTAACTCATTCTGGCGTCGTTCGTTGCCTGGAGGGGATGGGTTTGCTACATTGCGCCGCCGTTCCCTCGCGTTCACGCACTCACTAGGAGCATCGATGACGAAGGTTCTCGTAGTTGCCGCACTGGTCGGCCTTGCCGCGTGTGGCTCCAAGGACAAGCCGGCCGCTGCGGATTCCTCTGCCGCCGCCGCCGCTGCCCCGGCCCCCGCGCCCGCTGCGGCGAAGGACTCGACGGCAAAGGTCGCTGGAGACACCGCCAAGAAGCCGTAGTCCTACGACAGGTTGAAGGGGAGGGCCACGACGGTCGCGGGGCGATCGCCGGAGCGCAGTTGTGTCCCCTCCTCGACTTCACGCCGCACCAGCGCCAACGCGAGCTGGTGATCCTCAAGCCGAACCACAGTCCGAACCGTTCCGACTTCGCGGTCTCCCAGCCTCAGAGCGCGCTCCTCGAGCGGCATTGCTCCTTCTATACGGAGTCCGCGTAGCGTTCGGTTGACATGGCCGCGGAAGTGCACCCGGGCAACCGTTTCCTGCCCCGTATAGCAGCCTTTGACATACGACACCGCCCCGAGCTCGTCGAAGCGCACTTCCTGCGGCAGCGTCCGCTCATCGATTTCACGGCCCAGTGTGGGCCATCCGGCCAGCACCCGCGCTGCGGCGAGATCCGCCGCGGCGCCGCGCTCCACTGCGCCAAGCTCGAGCAGGCTGTCGAGCGTCGCGACCCGGCCGACGAGGATACCAGCGCAGGCTCCCTGAGCGGGAGCTCCCGCCAGGATGAGATCCTCGCTCACCCGGACGGCTCTGCCATGTCCGGGATGGCCAGCGCCGGAGGCGCGTCCCAGTCGCTCGAAGCCGCAACTGCCCAGGACCCAGACGACGGACCACTGGTCGCTCAGGTCGGTGGTGCGCGCCAGCCGCGGTGGCAGCACTCGCCCCAGGAGCTCGGCGGCCCGCTCTCGGCCCGCCATTTCCATCACCAGCGTGAAGCGGTCGCCTTCGCGCTCGACCAAGGGATCGACCACGATCATGCCCTTGGACGTCAGCAGGGCGCCGTAGACGAAGCTGCCATCGCCGGCGGCAACGAGGTCGTTGGTGAGCAGACCCTGCAGGCACTGCAGCGCTCCGGCTCCTTCGATCTTGAAGACGGCCGCACGCTGCGCGACAACGATCTTGCCCGTGCGGAGCGCTTTGAGGCGTGCGGTGGTCAGCGTGAAATCCATTGTCATCGTCATCGATCAGCGGTAGAACCCCGCGCGCCGGTACGACGCATCCAGCAGCTCCACTGGATGCACCACGCCGATGGGAAGCCGCTGCGCGAGGAGACCGGCGCCGATCTGCATGAGACATCCAGGGTTTCCGGTCGCCACGAGCGTCGGCCTGGGCTTGGCCGCGGCGATGGTGGCGATTTTGTCATCGAGCACCGCGCGTGACATCTCCCGGTGCAGCAGCCCGTACAGTCCGGCGCTTCCGCAGCAACGCTCGGCGCCGGGAAGCCTGGTCACCCGGAGCCCCGGAATCGCACTCAGCACGTCGAGAGGTGCGGTGCGTACTCCCTGGGCGTGCTCCAGGTGACAGGGCGGATCATAAGCGACCTCGCACGGGAACGGTGCTCCCTCCCGCGGCCCCGCCTCGGCGAGCAGCTCGGTGACGTCACGGACCGTGTCGCTGAGTGCTCCACGAAGGAACGCTCCACAGCCGGCGCTGTTCACGACGATGACGTCGGCCCTGTCGGCGAACGCCGCTGCGTTGGCCGCGAGCAGTGCCCGCGCGGCCGCCGCAGCTCCGGCGTGCTCGTGGAGCGCTCCGCAGCAGGTTTGTCCGGTGATCTCGATGACCTGGTAGCCGTTGGCTTCGAGGGTCCGGCGCGTGGCGGCATGGACGTGGGTGAACAGCGTGTCCATCACGCAGCCGCGGAACAGTGCGGCAGTGCGCCGGGCTGGCAGCGCGGCACGCCGGTGCTGGGGTGGGGCGGTCTGCCCCTCTGCCCCTTCGCCCCTCTGCCCCTCCGAGGCCGCTAGCATCCCCATCCCAAACCCGACGGTGCCCCGGCCGGCGAGCAGTTTGGGAATTCGGGTGCTGCGCAGCCAGCGCGCCGCGGTCAGCAGTGGCCGCCAGCGCCACTGGCGGCGGAACACGCTCAACAGCAGTCGCGCACGCAACGGAATTCCGGTTTCGGCCGCGAGGCGTTCGCGGGCCGCTTCCAGGCCGCGACCGTAGCCGACGCCCGCGGGACAGACCGGCTCGCAGCCGCGACAGCCGAGGCACAGGCCGAGATGTTCCTGCACCGCCGGGTCCGTGGCGGGCAGCTCGCGGCGCTCCAGCGCGCGCATCAGGAGAATGCGTCCTCGCGGAGAATCGCTCTCGTCGCCGGTGGCGAGGTACGTGGGACAGGCGGGAAGACAGAATCCGCAGTGCACGCAGGGGTCCAGCGCCTCGAATCCTCCCCTAGCCATGCTCTCCTTCCAGGGCGACGGGGAACGTCGGGTCCGGATCGAAGGTGCTGCGCAGCTTAGATACCAGGACGCCGACGCCCTCGCGATAGGCGCCGAAGTGGCCGAACGCTTGGCGCACCGGCCAGGGCCCCCGCTCGAGCGTCAGCGGGATCTCGCGCTGCGCGGCGGTGCGGCGGATGTCCCGGAGCTGTTCGAGCGAGGCCGAGCCGCTCCAGCGCAGCATGCCGTGCCCGGGTCCCGCGCTCACCAGGCCGGTATCGAGTCGCTGTTCGAGCAGGTCGAGCAGCTCGTCGATTCCATCGGGAAACACCCCGAGCCGGAAGCCGAGCTCGCCGCCCAGGGCCGCCCGCGCAAGCGTTGGCCAGAAGGCGGCGGCGGTGTCAGGCTCGAGGCGTTCCCAGGCCACTTCGCTGTGGGTGCGGGTGCGCGTGGCCTCGGCTTCGACCGACGCTACGGTGCCCGCGAGCTCCAGCGCGAGCACCCATTCCGCCGTGGCGGCGAGGGCGGGGGAGCAGAGCTCGAGGGCGGCGGCGCCGAGTCCGGCTTCCATCAGGCTGCGGGCCTGGCGGGTTAGGACATCGCGTTCGCCTCGGGCGACCAGGGTCACCCGCGCCGCCGGTACCGCGCGGAGCCGCAGGTGCACCTGGGTGAGCACCCCGAAGGCGCCGAAGCCGCCGACCTGCAACTTGGTGAGGTCGTAGCCGGCGACGTTCTTGACCACGTTGCCACCCGCCTTGATCACCCGGCCGTCGCCGCTCACGATGGTGCCGCCCAGGATGTGATCCCGCACCGGGCCGTAGCCGTGCCGCAGCGGCCCCGCGGTGCCGGTCGCGAGCACCGAGCCGAGACTCCGCTCGGGGTGCCCCGGTGGGTCCAGCGCCAGCCACCCGCCCCGGGCCGCGAGCTCCCGCTGCAGCCCGGCGAACGGGACGCCGGTTTCGGCGGTGGCGACGAGGTCCGCGGGCGCAACTTCGAGCACGCGCCGGAGTCCGCGCGTGGTGAGCACGAGGTCTGCGGGCGCGTCGCCCGGCATCCAGCTGGCGC
>CAYNNS010000308.1:0-4179 GCA_964398345.1 uncultured Gemmatimonas sp.
TCCTGGCCTCACGATAGCTTCGACTCATGGCGACCCCCGGGACGCTGACGGTACGCACCTTCCTCGATCGGACCGAAGGTCTCGCGCACTTGTTGCTCCGCGCCGACCAGGCTCCGCGACTGCTCGCTTTCGACGATGCGGCGGGCTGCCCGGTCGAAACCGCGCTGGCGGCGCTGGAATGGACCGCGGCGGTTGGCTTATTGCCGGACGACGATCTGCTGCACGCCGCGCGGCTCACCAGCGAGACCGCGGCCGCCGTCGTCGAGCGCAAGACACCCGAGGGGGGTCGGCAGTTCGTGTATCTCGGGCCGCGTCTCGATGCCCCTCCGATGGATGTCTTCGAGGGCCGAGTTCTGCTGGACGAGCCCGGAGTCAAAGCCGTTGAATTCTCACAGCGGGCGCATGCCCTGGCCCACTTTCTTCGGGCCACTTCCGGCACCGGAGCTCTGATGGCGCTGCTCACCCGTCGGGCTCCTGAAATCCGGCATTTGCGCCGCTGGTTTCGCCCGATCGTCCAGGCGCTCGGCGATGAACACCTGCTGATCGGCGGCTGGTTTGCGGCGAGCTCGGCGGGGGCGCTGTTCGGTGGCACCGATAGCGATCCGACCTACCGCTATATCGAGGTCGGAGTCGAGCCCTAGCCATCCAGACTGGTGTGCAGTTGTGGATTCACATTTCCACTCACTGTGCCCGAGCGGTCCTTGCACGCTGTCAGCACTACACTTGGGCTTCCACATTCTGCGCACCTGACAATCGCGTAAGCCGAAGAAAATCAGGCACTTGCGCGGTTTTTTGCAGCCCTTATCTTGGTGGTGCGCTGCTGAGGGGGACTTCCCAAAGGAGTTCTTCAGGCGGCGACATTCCGGGCGGAATATCAGGGGAGATGTTTGGGGGGCTCGCTCCTCCCGAGTATCGATGAGCCTGGTGATCACATCGGCCCGGATCGGTGAAACCAGTCGCGTGTTTCACCCGCTCCGACGTGGCGCCTCGGAGTGCAGTGCGAAGGGTCGGTCCGCGACCCGATCCGACTCGCAGCGCTTGCGTGAACGAACCAGGTGGGACGGCCATCCGGCCTGGGGATCAGCACTGAGGCCTTACCTCGCCCTCCCGAGAGGCGAAACCAGCCAGACGGTGGCGAGGAAGAGAAGAACGGCGGCGTAAGCTCCGACCTCAGCGGGTTCACGCTGGGACGGCCGTGACAGCGAAAGCTGTGCGGCCGTTCCGCTTTTTACCCCCCTTGATCCCGCTTTTGTACTGATTTCCTCCCACCGCACCCGGACTTGGCCAGGATTACGGCCGTGTGAGGATCGTCCCTGCCATGCGTCTCCACGTCCTAGGAGCCAGGAATGGACCCTTGGACGCGGTAGGGCGGCGGGGGCACCGGTCCCCTTCGAGCCCACAACGGGTACCGGCCGCGATCCAGCCACATCCCGAACGACTTCACCTGTACGGTACGGGAGAAAGCCATGATAACGACAATGACTGATACGCGGCCGGTGCTGGTGGTGAGCGGGGATCGGACCCGCGCAGAACATCTGGCGGAAGCGCTCCGTGGTGATGCGAGCGTCGTGACGACCGAAACCCGCGGCTCTGCTGCTGCCGCCCTCGTTGCTGGGGCACAGGGAGAATCACCCGGTCTGCTCGTGCTTGACCTTTCCCTCCCTGAGCTTGACCTTCAGCGGCTGCGTGAAGCGCTGGGGGAGAGTGCCCCACCTCCGGAGCCCCTCGACGCCGTAGAGCGCAGGCAGATTGCCGCGATGCTCCGGCACACCGGTGGGAATCGCCGCAAGGCGGCCCAGTTGCTCGGTCTGGCGCGCTCCACCCTGCTTGCGAAAATCCGGCGCTACGGGCTGGAGACGAGCTCCGACACCGAGGTATAGGCTGCACTTCAGGACCTTCTGCATACCGGTGCTGGCGATGGCGTTGCCGATCTCGCCCGCACCGGTGAACCGCACGTCACCCTGGCCGGAGGCCGATCTCCGGCGAGGCACCCTGAGTTTTGACGGCAAGTCGACGCTGGGCGATTTCACCGGAGTGACTGCCAGCGTGCGCGGGCACATGAGTGCCGCAGCGACGCTGGCCGAAGTGCGTGGCTGGGTCGAAGCCCCGGTCACCACGCTCAAGACCGGTAATGACCACCGTGATCGCGACCTGGTCAAAACCATGGATGCCGCGATCTATCCGACCATCCGCTTTCAGCTCGAGGGTGTCAAGCCGGAATGGGAGCGGGGCGACAGCGCAGCGGTCGTGCTCACCGGCGACTTCGTGATCCACGGAGTAACCCGGCGCGAGCGGGTGCCCGCGACCGTGGTGCGCGGCCCCGATGGGGTACGACTTTCGGCGACGCTTCCCATGAACCTGCACGACTACAAGATCGACCGGTTGACCCGCTTCCTGGTGTTCAAGATGAACCCCGCCATCGTGGTGCACGTCGACGTAGCCTTCTAGGGCAGAATCCGCACTCTTCCGAGGCGCGAGATCACCACTCTTCTGCTCGCCGCGCCCTTGACGAGCACCAGGGTCGTATTGGCGAGGCCCATCGCCAGTCCGTCGGGAGCGAACACGCTGGTATGCGGGGGACTGGCGAGCGTCACTCCCGCCGCGCCGGGGCCCGGGGCGCTCCACACCAGCGCCGTGTCCGGGTCGCCTGCGCTCCGCACGGTGCGGATGGCCAACGTGTCGGCACTGATGCGCACCAGCGCGAGCCGCCGCTGCGCGCGGGCCGCGATCCAGCCGGAGCGAAAAACCATGAGAATGCGTGCCGCCTGATGTTCTACCGCCAGCCGGTCGGCGAGAGCAGCGGACCCCGGCACGACCATCCCCGCCAGAATGCCGATAATGGCGAGCACGATGAGCAGCTCGATAAGCGTGGCGCCGCGCGACATGGTCGCACCCTAGCAGCTCACCCACCGGCCGTCGCACTCCTTTTTCCGCGTCACGGTGCCGCATTGCGCGGGGGCGGATTTGGCGGCTTCTTTCCAGCGTCTCCCACTGCAACCATTTCGGAGGTCTGCTATGGGTTTGCTGATCGTGCTGATCGTGGCGGCCGCCATCCTGCTCTGGGCGGTCAGCGCCTATAACGGCCTGATCGCGCTCAAAAACCAGGTCGTCAACGCCTGGAAGCAGATCGACGTCCAGCTCAAACGTCGCCACGACCTGATCCCCAATCTCGTGAACACGGTTAAGGGTTACATGAACTTCGAGCGCTCGACGCTCGATGCCGTGATCTCCGCGCGTGCCAAGGCGGTGTCTGCGCAGGGCGTGGCTCAGACCGCGAAAGCCGAAGGTGAGCTTTCGCAGGCGTTGGGCCGACTCTTAGCTCTTTCGGAGAGCTACCCCGACCTCAAGAGCTCACAGAACGTGATGCAGCTGCAGGAAGAGCTGACCAGCACGGAGAACAAGATTGGCTTTGCGCGACAGCTCTACAACGACGTCGCGACCCAGTACAACACCCGGCAGGCACAGTTCCCCAGCAGTCTCATGGCGGGCCTCGCGAAGGCCTCACCCGCTGAGCTGTGGGAGATCGAGGACGCCGGCGAACGGGCCGTGCCGAGCGTCGATCTGTCTCTCGATCAACCGGGGAAGTGAGCGACGCAAATCTTTTCGCGCAGCAGGCCGCCAACCGGCGCAAGTCTGCCTGGCTGGTAATCGGATTCCTGGTCTTCTGCGCCTGGGTTGGGTTCGCCGGGGACTACGGGCTGTACCTGTACACCCGCGGCCTGCCGGCGACGGAGTACCATCACGTCATTCCCTTCTTCGGCCTCGCCACCTGCCTGGTCGCCGCGGGCTACGTCTGGTCGGCCTGGCGCAATGGCTCCAGCAAGGTGCTCAACGCCTCCGGGGCCGCGGAGCTGATCACCGCGGTCACTCCGGAGCAACGCCAGCTCGAGAACGTGGTGGAAGAAATGGCGATCGCGGGGGGCGTTCCCAAGCCCCGCATCTGGATCATTCCGGACCCCGATCCCAACGCCTTTGCCACGGGCCATGACCCGGCGAGCGCGAGCATCGCCGTGACGGAGGGCCTGCTCCGGGCGCTCGATCGCGACGAGTTGCAGGCGGTGGTGGCCCACGAGATGTCTCACATCAGGAACTACGATGTCCGACTGATGACCCTGCTCGCCGCACTGGTCGGCGCGGTGGGACTGACCTCCCACGTGCTATTGCGGCTGCTGCGGGGCG
>CAYNNS010000309.1:0-4179 GCA_964398345.1 uncultured Gemmatimonas sp.
GGCTCGGGACGCCGAGACAGCAGCGGGAGGGGCTGCGCGTGGGGACGGTGCGGCGGCCACCGCGCGGGGTCCCGAAGACTCGCTTCGCGAGTGAGAACTACTACGACGTCTGGCTGCCGGAGCTGGCCCCGAGCGATGCGCTGGTCAAGCTGGCCCTGCGGGCACGCACCGAAGCAGAGTGGCGCGCTTTCCGCCGGCGTTTTCTGGCGGAGCTCGCCACGCCGCCCGGAAACCGGCTCCTGGATCTGCTCGCCGCGCTGTCGCACACGGCGGACTTCTCGGTCGGCTGCTATTGTGAGAACGAGGCGCGCTGCCATCGCTCGATTCTGCGGGAGGAATTCGAGCGGCGTGGCGCCAAGCTGACAGGATGACGATGCGGCCTGGCTTCCGAGTCGGCCGTAGCCTCGCTGCGGCGCTTGTCGTCGTTCTGGCCTGCAGCGACGCCGCGACGCTCGCACCGCAAGAGGGCAGCGACCGGCTCGGTGCCTGGATCCCCGATTCCTCCGCCACCATCCTGCGCACCTCGACCTCCCAGCTCGACGATCCGATTCTCGCCGTCGTGTCGACCCGACCGGAGTGGACCACCCTGTGGGTTCAGGCGTGGGGCAATGCGCAGGCGGCCCCGCCACTGCCGCAGGTCGACTTCGTGCTCGCCTCGGTGCTCGTGGTCGCGCTGGGCAAGCGCGCGGGGCCGGGTTATTCCGTCACCATCGATAGTGTGGTCGTGCACACCAGCGGCGCGGTGTTGTTTGCGACAGAAATTCAGGCGGGCGCCAACTGCACGCCTCCGCCGGGCCCCACTGCTCCGGTCCACATGGTCCTCGCACCCGGGCATCCGCCCGTGACGGACTGGCAGGTCGGCACGACGCGCAGAGACTGCACGCCGTAACGTGTCATGACGCTATCTTGGAGCATGCGCCAATTTCTCCTCTCGCTCGGCGCGCTCCTCGGATTCCTGGCCGCGCCGCTGGCGGGACAGCAGGCGGTGGAAGACTCGGTCCGTGCGGTCGAGCAAGCCCGGGGCGAAGCCCTCCTGCACGCCGACACCGTCGCGCTGTCGCGCATGCTGGCCGCGGAGTTCCAGGAGATCTCGCGGCTCGGCCTGGTCCGCACCCGCGACGACAACATCCGTGACATCGCGAGCGGCGACCTCAAGCTGCTCACCGTGAAATACGACAGTCTCAGCGTGAGGGTCTACGGCAGCGTGGCGATCCTGACGGGCATCGCCGACAACACCGGAGAGTTCCGCGGCTTTCCCTTCAGCGGCAAGATCCGCTACACGCGCGTCTTCGTGCGGCGCGACGGCCGTTGGCAGGCCGTGCTGATGCAGCAGACCCCGATGCCGTGAGTGAGGCTCCACTCGGCCTCGAGCGCGGGGTGGTGCGGCTGGTCGAGTACGATCCGCGCTGGGCCACGCTGTTCCTGGAAGAATCCCGCCGTCTGCGTCAGGTGCTCCAGTCGCTCGGGGTGACCCTGGAGCACGTCGGCAGCACCGCCGTTGCCGGTCTCGCCGCCAAACCCGTGCTGGACATGCTCGCGGGTTACGAGGACCCGACCTCCCTGCCGGCTTGCGTCGAGGCGGTGAGCGCGGCGGGTTACCTCCATCGCGGTGAGCAAGGGATCCCCGGTCGTGAGTTCTTCCGCCGCGGCGAGCCCCGGGCCTACCACCTCCACCTCACGCTGCGCGGCGGCCCGTTCTGGACCGAGCATCTGAGCTTCCGCGATGCCCTGCGAGCCGATGCGGCCGTGAGGGCTGGTTATGATCGTCTCAAGCGCGAGCTGGCCGCACGCTTTCCCCACGATCGCGAGGCCTACATCGAGGGCAAGGGGCCCTTCGTGCGCGAGGTCCTGCGTCGGAACGGCCGTGCCGGATGAGTCGTTTCGACACGCGCGGCGTGAGGCCCGCAACCGAAAACCTGCCGGCTCAACGGCTTCGGAAACGCGTAGCGCGGGCACGGCTTCTGCGCTTGGCGATGTCATGCGTTCCCTGACAGCGGGATTGGCATTGCTCAGCTTGATCGCCGGCTGTGAGGGGGCGACCGGCCCGGACCGCCTCCGTGGCGACTTTGCTCTGGTGAGCCTATACGGGAAACAGCTACCGCTTCCCGATGGTGCCAGCCTGCTGATCGGCGATTCACTCACCTTTTCGGACTCCCGACCCGAGGCGCGCCTCTTCGCGACGATCGTTCACCGGCGCACCGACGGAACTGTTGAAGTCCTTACGGGGTATCAGACCTACCAGCGCCGCGGCGATACGGTCACGACCAGCTTCAGCTGCCGTTTCAGCGACATCTGCCTCGCTTGGGACATCGTTGCGGCCCCCGAAACCGGCATCCTCCGTAACGATTCTCTCATCTTCTCGCCCAAGTCACCCAACGGGCCCACGCGCATCTACCGACGCGCGCATTGAGCCCCGCCGAGCCGCTCCCCGGATCCGACTCGTACGCCGTGCGCTGGCTGCGGGCCGGCCTGCTCACGGCCCTCAGCGACGGCACCTTCTCCAGCGTCCTGAGCGTCGTCTTCTACCACTCCACCGTTGCGCGGCTCTTCCAGGGCGTCGCCAGTACCCTGCTCGGGAAGGCCGCGCTCGACGGCGGCACGCCGACGGCGCTCATCGGCGTGGTGATGCACTTCGGCGTGGCCTTCGGCTGGTCCGCGGTCTTCCTCCTTCTGGTGACGCGCTGGCGCTGGGTTCGGGCGCTGCTCGCTTCCGATTTCGGAAGCCTCAAGGTCGCCGCGCTCTACGGGCCCTTCATCTGGCTGGTGATGTCCCTCGCGGTCATCCCAATCCTGCTGCACCGCCCGCCCGCCATGACGGTGCGCTGGTGGGTTCAGCTGATCGGGCACTTCCCCTTCGTCGGCCTGCCCATCGTATTCGCTAGCTGCCGGTCGCGCGCTCCGGAAACGCCCTGACGCATTCCTGGTGGCCAAAGAACTCGGCCCAACCGAGCGGATCGCTGTGGTGCTTGCTGTCCTTGAGGGTGGGATCGGCGCCGCGCGCGATGAGCAAACGGACCAGCTCCGGGTGGTTGCCGAGCACGGCGAGGTGCAACGGTGTCACGTCCGCATCCCAGTGACTCCAGCGCGCGTCAGGATCCGCGCCGTGGTCCAGCAGCCAGTTCGCCGCGGCCTTGTCGCCGCGTTTGGCCATGAGGTGCAGCACCCCACCCTTGGGCCCGCTCGACTCGATGAGCTCCGGATTCTCCCGTAGGAGCCGGTCCGCGAGCGCCCAGTCGCCGAGCGCCAGGGCGGCCACGAGATCGAGGGTCTTCGCGTGGGCCGGCCGGTTGCCGCGGGCCGCGCTCGTCAGCTCTCCCGCGGTGAGCGTTCGAATCGCGCGCATCACGGGAAGGTCCGCCGCGGGATTCCGCGCGTAGCTCACCGCGGTGTTCCCCGAGGCGTCGACACCCAGCGGATCCGCGCCCAGCTCGAGCAGCAGCTCCACCATCGCCAACCGCCCCATGCGCACCGCGAAGTGGAGGGGGAGTTGATGGTCCTCGTTGCGGCTCATCCGCCGGCTCAGTGCTCCGGGGTCCGCGGCCACGATGCGCCGCACTTCCAGGGGCAAGCGGAGCGCGATTGCGGAAAAGATGTGGTGCCGAGCCCCGTGGCTCAGCAGCAGCTCGACGACCGCGCGATGCGAAGCGTCGTCACAGCCCTCCCAGCAGGAGGCCCAGCCGATCACCTCCAGCTCGTGGTCATCGCCCGCACCGATCACATCGCCACCCGCGTCGATCAGCCGCCGCACCACCTCGACGTGTCCGGCGGCGGCGGCCCAGTGCAGGGGATAGGTGTTGTCGCCCTTTTCGCGCGCGTTCACGTCTGCGCCGCGCTCGAGCAGCAGGCTCACCGTCACGAGCTGTCCCGCGTGGGCCGCGGCGTGCAGCAGGGTGTGTTCGTGCGGCGGGATCCTCGCCCCCGCTTTCTCCGGGTGGGCGTCGAGCAGCGCCGCGAGCCGGGCGCTATCACCCCGCCTGGCGGCATCGAAGAGCTGGCCGTCGAGACTCAGACCCTCGATGTGGGCCTTGAGCGCGCGCCAGCTCGGAAAGCCGTATTGCCGCGCCACTTCGAGCTGCGCAGCGGCGAGCTGAGCCTTGGGGTTCGACGTGCGCAGCTCGTCCAGGCGGCGCTTGGCCGCTTTGCGGAGCCATTCGAGGTTGGGGGAATCCGGCAGTGACA
>CAYNNS010000310.1:0-4122 GCA_964398345.1 uncultured Gemmatimonas sp.
TTCGCTGGCGTTTCGGAACATGAAGCGGAAACGGATTTCGCGACTGTCGGCGGGCCGGGTGGAATCGATCCAATGGACGGCGGCGCTCAGCTCGACCGGGGCCATGCCGACCGGAATGGGCAGCGGCGCCAGACGACTCCCGCCAGAACACGATGCGGCAGACAGGAGCAGCCCGACGAGCCGTGCTCGCTGGGCGCCCGACATGCCCGGCATGATCGTCGGAGGTGGGCTCAGAAGAGCCGGACCGGATCAGGTTCGGCGGGCAGCAGGGCCAGCACGTCGGCGGGGATGCGGGAGAGCGCGAAGTCCGGACCGAGGGCCAGCAGCGCGACTTCGGCCGTGGCGACGAGCTGGCCCGCTTCCACGAGGTCGAGCGCATAACCAAACGTGATCCGGCGCGGGACGCACTCGCGCACCCAGCAGCGCACCCGTACCACGTCGTCATAACGCGCGGGCTGGCGATAGCGGATCCGGAGCTCGCTGACCGCGAGCCGCAGGCCGCGCCGCTCGAGCTCGGCGTAGCTCATGCCCTGGCGCCGCACATGCTCGCAGCGCGCGACGTCGAGCCAGACCAGATACCGCGCGTGATAGGCCACGCCCATCTGGTCGACCTCGCTGTAGTTCACTCGGACTTCGGTTTCCGTCATGGTGCCTGGCACGGTCGAGGGCCTATTTTGGTCCGATGCCGATCCAGCGCCTCGTGGTGATAGCCGACGCGCACCTTGGCGCCGTCCCCGAGCGGGTGGAGTCGGCGCTGCTCCGTTTTCTCGACGCCGTGCCGCAGCTGGGCGATGGCCTGCTCGTCAACGGCGACCTCTTCGGCTTCTGGTTCAGCTTCCGGCGCGCGCTGCCGCGCACAGGCATCCGGGTCGTTACCCGGCTCGCCGCGCTGGCGCGCAGCTTTCCGGTCCTGATGACCGGCGGCAACCACGATCGCTGGGGCTCCGGCTTCTGGGAGCGCGAGCTGGGCATCCAGTTCGCCGCCGGCGAGCTCGAGTTCCGCCTGGGCACCGGCACGGTGCTCGCGCTGCACGGCGACGGCCTGGCGGAGCCGAACTGGCGCGCCAGGGTGAAGAACCGGCTGGTGCGGAACCCGCTGATCGCCGCGGGTTATCGCATCCTGCCCGCCGACCTGGGCTTCTGGATCACGAGCCACATGGGCGGCGGCATCCCCTCGGCGGCGGCGCGGCGCTTCCAAGCCAGGGCCGCCGCGCTGCAGCAGAGCTGGGCCGAGCAGCGGCTGCGCAGAGCGCCCGTCGGCACCCTGCTCATCATGGGGCATACGCACGTCGCCGCGGCGGAAACGCCGAGCCCGGGAAGGCGCTACCTCAATCCGGGGGCCTGGCTCGAGGGTCAGCGCTACGCCGTCGCGACCGACAGCATGATCGAGCTCAAGCAGTACCCAGGGTAACCACCTCAGCCTCTCCCACTCGGGAGCCAAGGAAGGCCCCGCCGACCCGGCGAAATCGCTCGGGGTCATCGCTCACCACAAAGCGATGGCGCGCGGCCTCGCCCGGCGCCGCGTTGAGCTCGGTTCCCTGGAGCACCTTCTCCAGGGCCTTCGACGTCTCGGCCGCGCTGTCGATGAGCTGCACGCCGACGCCGATCACTTCCTGCAGCAGGGGCTTCAGCAGCGGATAGTGGGTGCAGCCGAGCACCAGGGTGGTGACGTTGCGCCCGCGTACCGGAGCGAGGTACTCCTCGGCGATGAGCTCGGTGGCGGGGTGATTGAGCCAGCCCTCTTCGACCAGCGGTACGAACAGGGGACAGGCGCGCGAGGCGATCTCCAATCCGGGGGCCAGAATCCGAATGGCGCGCTCGTAGGCGCCGCTCTTGATGGTCCCGGCCGTGCCGATCACGCCGATCGGCTGGCCACCCGATGCCGCCACCGCGGCGCGCGCGCCTGGCTCGATCACGCCGAGCACCGGCACGGGGCATTCCTTGCGAAGCGCATCGAGCGCGTGAGCGGTGCTGGTGTTGCAGGCGACGACGATCGCCTTCACCCCCTGCTCCAGCAGCCAACGCATGATCTCGAGGCTGTAGCGGCGAACCGTGTCGGGAGACTTGGGGCCATAAGGCACCCGAGCGGTGTCGCCGAAGTAGATCGTGGATTCGCCGGGAAGCCGCTCGAAAATGGCATGCGCGACCGTGAGCCCACCAAGCCCCGAATCGAAGATGCCGATCGGCGCCTGATTCACGGTAGCCGGAACGGGATGACGGTTTGCACGCCGATCCCCCGAGGCACCGCCCGGAGGCGCACGTCCGCGGGAAAATCCTGCAGGTGGCTGCTGACGAAGGCTTCGAGCCCGGCAAAGAGGTGGTTGAACGCGAGCAACACCAGCCAGTCCTGGCGTTCCTGGCGCTTGTTGGCGCGCGCGGTCGAGTCGGCACCAACGCGGTCGAGGTAACCGACTTCGCCGTTGACCTTGAGGGACATGCCGAGCGTCACCCCTTCCCAGCCCATGAAGATCGCGGCGGTGAGCTTGCGATCGAGCTTGGCCTGGGCCCAGCCCGGGATCAGCAGCGAGTGAAAGAAGGCAGGGAGCGGCTTGAGCAGGTGCAGGGAGTCCCGCACGCGCGGACGACTGACCGGGGTCACCACAGCATGGGTGGTGTCCTGCGCGACGAGCGGTCCGCTCGTGAGCACCAGTCCCAGGGCCAGCCACCCCAGACGCTTCAGAGGCCGCTCCTTCGCTGCGGGATTGGACCGCGGAGATGCAGAAGACTAGACCGGAGAGACGCGGGCGAGAAGTGGCGGGAGCGTGTGGGAATCGAACCCACCGGAGCTGCCGAAGGCGTCTCCGTCGCGGTTTTGAAGACCGGCCGGGTCACCAGGCCCGATCCGCCCCCAACAGAGCAGTGACCGGTTGCCGGTAACGGCTCACCGGTCACTCTTGGCCGCCACCACTTCGATTTCAACTAACACGTTCCTTGGAAGGCCCGCCGCCGCGACGGTGCTGCGCGCGGGCCGGTGCGACCCGAAACGACGCGCGTAGACCTCGTTCATCGCGGCAAAGTCGGCCATGTTCTGCAGGAACACCGTGGTCTTGAGCACGCGCGACAACCCGGAGCCGGCCGCCTCCAGCACCGCTTCCAGGTTGCTGAGCACGCGCTCGGTTTGCTCGGTGATCCCGCCCTCGACGATCTGGGTCGTCGCGGGATCCAGCGCGATCTGGCCCGCAGTGAAGATCAGGTCGCCCCAGGTTACGGCCTGGCTGTACGGTCCAATGGCCTTGGGCGCCGCATCGGTCGCTACGAATCCCGGTTGCATCAGAACAGTCCCTCGATTCGGCCGTCGGCGTGGACCCGGATCGCCTCGGCGGCGGGAGTCTTGGAAAGCCCGGGCATGGTCATGATCTCGCCCGCGAGTGCGACGACAAAACCGGCCCCGGCGGAAGCGTACACGTCACGAATGGTGATCCGGAACCCGCTTGGCCGGCCCAGCTTGCCGGGATCGTCGCTGAAGGAGTACTGGGTCTTCGCCATGCAGACTGGCGTGCCGCCGAGCCCCATCGCCTCGCACTGCGCGATCGCGCGCTCCGCCGCAGCCTGGTAATCGACGCCGGCGGCGCCGTAAATCTCCGTGCAGATGCGCTCGATCTTCTGCTTGAGCGGGAGCGCGGCGTCGTACAGGGGCCGATAGTTCGACTGGCCCGCCTCGAGCGCGGCCATGACTTCGCGCGCGACCGCTTCCCCGCCCTCCCCACCGCGAGCCCAGACGTCGGAGAGTGCCGCGCGCACGCCCCACTGGGACGCGGCATCGAGCACGGCGCGCTGCTCCGCCTCGGTGTCGCTGACGAAGCGGTTCAGCGCGACGACGACGGGGAGGCCGAACTTTTTCAGGTTCTCGACGTGGCCCTGGAGATTCGCCATGCCCCGCTGTAGCGCCGGGACGTCGGGCTGCCCGAGCGCGTCCTTCTTGACGCCGCCGTGCATCTTGAGCGCCCGCACCGTCGCCACGACGACGGCGGCCTCGGGGGTGAGTCCGCCGAGCCGGCATTTGATGTCCAGGAATTTCTCGGCGCCCAGGTCCGCCCCGAACCCGGCTTCGGTCATGACGATGTCGGCCAGGGACAGGCCGAGCTTGGTGGCCATGAGGGAATTGCAGCCGTGGGCGATGTT
>CAYNNS010000311.1:0-4118 GCA_964398345.1 uncultured Gemmatimonas sp.
GTGGCCGAGTCACGCTTCCGCGGGCTCACGGAGCTGCTCCGGTGACGACGCGGATCGAGGACTACGGCATGGTCGGCGACCTGCAGACGGTCGCTCTGATCAGCCGGGAGGGCTCCGTCGACTGGCTCTGCTTCCCTCACTTCGACTCCGCCGCGTGCTTCCCCGCGCTGCTCGGCCACCAGCGCAACGGCCGGTTGCTGCCCCAGCCCGCGGGAACGGTTTTGGCTCTGCATGACGTTCCCTCGTGGAGGGGCATAACCCGCGGGGTTTTCACCCGCGAAGCCTACGCCGTCGTCGAGGCAGCCGACGGAGAGACCGGCCTCCGGCTCGCCCGGGAAGCGCAGCCGCACCTCATCACGCTCGATATCCTGATGCCGGGCATGGACGGCTGGGCGGTGCTCGCCGGCCTCAAGGCGGATCCCGGCCTCGCCGGCATTCCCGTCATCCTGCAGACCATCCTCGAGGACAAGAACCTCGGCTTCGCGCTGGGCGCGTCGGAGTACCTCACCAAGCCGATCGACCGGAAGCGGCTCGCCGCCCTGGTCAAGCGCTACGTGCCGAGCCCGGCGGCGGGGCCGGTGCTGGTGGTCGAGGATGACGCGGCGACCCGCGGCATGCTCGGCAAGACGCTGAGCAAGGCGGGCTGGCAGGTGACCGAGGCCGAAAACGGCCGCGTCGCGCTCGAGCGGCTGGAAACCACGACCCCGGCGCTGATCCTGCTCGACCTGATGATGCCCGAGATGGACGGCTTCGAGTTCCTCGATACGTTGCGACGCCGGCAGCCGCGCCGCGACGTCCCCGTGGTGGTGATCACCGCCAAGACGCTGACCGAGGACGATCGCCGGCGGCTCAACGGCGGCGTCGAGCGGGTGGTGCAGAAGCACGCCCTCGATGCGGAGTCGTTGCTGGCCGAGGTGCGGGCGGTAGTCGGAGGGACGGACCAGGCGGTCGGGCGGGCGGGCGGTCAGCCGGTCGGAGCCCGGTCATGAAGCGGCGGCCGGCACCCAAGCGGAAGCGCAAGCCGGCAGCGCGCCGGAGCCCGGCGCGGGACAGCGGCCTCCGCCGCCAGGCCGCACTGCTCCGGCTCTCCGCCGAGATCGCGGCCGCGCCGAGCGAAGCCGAGATCTGCCGGGCCGTGGTCCATGGCCTGCGCGACCCCGCGCTGGGCTACGTCTTCCTCGGCCTGTTCCTGCTGGACGAGGTCACCGGCGACCGCGTGCTCCGGGCCAGCATCGGCTGGCCCGACGTGCCGGAAAACTGGCGGGTCCATCCGGGCCAGGGCCTGAGCGAGCGGCCGCTCAAGGACGGCAAGCTGCACTACACCCCCGACGTGACGCGGGAAGCGGGTTACTTGCCCAGCCTCAACAGCGGCAGCGAGGTCGACATCCCCCTGCTCGGGGGCGGGCGCGTGTTCGGGGTGCTCGTGGTGGAGAGCACCCGCAAGAATGCCTTCCGGAAGAACGATTTCGAGATTCTCACCGCCGCCACGACGCAGGCGAGCATCGCGCTGGCGCGCGCCCGGCTGCTCGAGGGCGAGCGGCGCCGCGCCAACGAGCAGCAGGCGGTGCTCGATACCCTCGCCGATCTCTCCGGCGAGCTCGAGCTTGGCAAGCTGCTCCAGGCGGTGCTCGAGCGCGCGACCACTCTGCTCGGCGTGAGCGGCGGCGAGCTGGCGATCTTCGACGAGGCGGCGCAGGAGCTCGAGATCGTCGCCAGCCGCCAGATCGGGGTGGAAACGCGGGGCACCCGGCTCGCCCTGGACGAGGGCGCCATGGGACACGTCGCCCGCACCAAGGAGCCGATCTGCATCGCCGAGTACCACGAGTGGATGGGCCAGTCCGCGAAGTACGCGAGCGTCGACGTGCACTCGGTGATGGCGGCTCCGCTCCTGATGGGTCACCGGCTGGTCGGCGTGTTCGCCCTCACCCACGACGACCCCACGCGCCGCTTCGGCCCCGACGATATCCGGCTGCTCAACCTCTTCGCGCCGCAGGCCGCGATCGCGATCGAAAACGCGCGGCTCTACACCGCCGCGCAGCGCCAGAAGCAGTACTTCGAGGAGCTGGTGCTCAACAGCCCGGTGGCGGTGGTGACGCTCGACAACAAGCACAACATCGTCTCCTGCAACCCCGCTTTCGAAAAACTCTACGGCTACCCGGAGCCCGAAGTGATCGGCCGCAACCTCGATGAACTGATCTCGACCGAACAGAGCCGCTCCGAGGCCGTGGCCATCACCCAGCACGTGCTGGCGGAGGGTGCGGTGCGGAGCATCGGCCAGCGGCGGCGGCGCGACGGCTCCCTGGTGGACGTCGAAGTGCTGGGGGTGCCCGTGCGGGTGGGCGGGGAGCTGGTGGGGCTCATGGGCCTCTACCACGACATCTCGGAGCTGAGCCGCGCGCGGCGCACCGCGGAGGAGGCCAACAGCGCGAAGAGCCAGTTCCTCGCCAACATGAGCCACGAGCTGCGCACCCCGCTCAACGCCATCATCGGCTACAGTGAGATGGTGGAGGAAGAGGTGCGCGAGCTCGGCCACGAAGAGCTGGGCCCCGACCTCCAGAAGATCCAGAGCGCCGGCAAGCACCTGCTCGCGCTGATCAACGACATCCTGGACCTGTCCAAGATCGAGGCCGGCAAGACCGAGCTGTTCCTCGAGGAATTCGAGATCGCGGAGATGGTGCGCGACGTGGCGACGACCGTGAAGCCGCTGGTCGAGAAGAACGGCAACCGGCTCGTGGTCGAGGTCGCGGCCCCCGGTCGCATGCGCGCCGACCTCACCAAGGTGCGGCAGATGCTGCTGAATCTGCTGTCGAATGCAAGCAAGTTCACGGAGCGGGGGACGATCACGTTACGCGTGACGCGTGACGCGCAGCGCGCAGCGCAAGACGAGGTTGTCTTCCAAGTTTCCGACACGGGCATCGGGATGACGCCGGAACAGATGGCGAAGCTCTTCGAGGCCTTCAGCCAGGCGGAGGTCTCCACCAGCAAGAAGTACGGCGGTACCGGGTTAGGGCTCGCGATCTCGCGGCGCTTTGCCCAGATGATGCACGGCGACGTGACCGTGGCCAGCGAGCCGGGGAAGGGCTCCACGTTCACCGTGCGGCTTCCCGTGGACGTCGAGGCTGACCGCCGGACCGCCGGACCGCCGGACCGCCTAGCGGGACCGTCAGACCGCCCGACCGCCGGAGTCATTCTCGTCATCGACGACGACGCCTCGGCCCGCGATCTCATCCGGCGTTTTCTGGAGAGCGAAGGCTTCGGCGTCGCGGAGGCCGACAGCGGCGAGATGGGCCTCGCGCTGGCCCGGGAGCTCAAGCCCGACGCCATCACCCTGGACGTCCTGATGCCCGGCATGGATGGCTGGGCCGTGCTCTCCGCGCTCAAGGCCGACGCGGAGCTCGCCGCGATCCCCGTGCTCATGCTCACCATGCTCGACGACAAAGGACTGGGTTTTGCCCTCGGCGCCGCGGAGTATCTCAACAAACCGGTCGACCGCGACAAGCTGCGCCAGGTGCTGCGCCGCTACCGCCGCGACGAAGCCTGCGAGGTGCTCATCGTCGAGGACGACGCCCCCACCCGCGAGCTGCTGGAGCGGCCGCTCGGCAGCGAGGGGTGGACCGCCGCGACCGCCGGCACCGGCCGCGTGGCGCTGCAGCAGCTGGAGCGCGACACACCGGCGCTGATCCTGCTCGACCTGATGATGCCGGTGATGGACGGCATCGAGTTTGTCACGGCGCTCCACCGCGAAGAGCGCTGGCGCGAGATTCCCATCATCGTGCTCACCGCCAAGGACCTGAGTGCCGAGGACCGGCGCCGGCTCAACGGAGGGGTGCAGGGCGTGCTCAAGAAGGGCGCCTTGAGCCGCGAGGAGCTGTTGCGCGAGATTCACGACCGGATGGCCGCCAGCGTACCCGGGAGATAGCCATGCCGAAGATCCTGCTGGTCGAAGACAACGAGATGAATCGCGACATGCTGTCGCGCCGGCTGACCCGCAAAGGGTTCGAGGTGGAGATGGCGGTCGACGGCAAGCAGGGCGTCGAGATGGCCCCCCCCCACCGCTACGACCCCATCCCCAAGGACCTGAGCCCCCCCCAAATCACAGGCTGGGAACGCGACGGGCC
>CAYNNS010000312.1:0-4051 GCA_964398345.1 uncultured Gemmatimonas sp.
CTTTGCCAAGCCGTGAGCCAACCCGAGCGGCAGCTCGTCGAGCTACGGCGGTAACCCGCTCGCCGCCGCGGCGGCGCTCGCCTCGCTCACGGTGGTGCGCGAGGAAGGACTGGTGGAGCACAGCCGCGTGCTGGGGGCGCGGATGCTGGAGCGGATGCGCCGCTGGGAGGCGGAGATTCCGATCGTGCACGACGTCCGGGGCCGCGGACTCATGCTCGGCTTCGACCTGGTTCAGCCCGGCAGCGACGCGCTGCTGCCCAAGCAGATCACCCGGCGGATCTTCGACGGCTGCCTCGAGCGCGGCGTGCTGGCGATGATCTACAACCCCGAGGTGCGCATCAATCCGCCGCTCGTGATCACCGAAGAGCAGGCGTTCGAAGCGCTCGACACCATCGAAGAGGTGCTGCGTGACACCGCCGGCCGACTTACTGCTTAAAGACCCCGCCGTCGAGGAGTGGGTCGACCGGAAGCTCTTCCGGCCGCTCGGCCTCGGCGTCGTCCGGCTGGTGGCGCCGACCCAGCTCAGCGCCGATCACCTCACCCTGGGGTGCGTGCTGCTCGGCCTGATCGCGGGCCACCTCTTCTACTATCGCAGCCTCGCCCTCAACGCGCTCGGGCTCGGACTGTTTCTGCTGTCCGACGTGCTCGACAGCGCCGACGGCCAGCTCGCCCGGCTGCGCGGCAACTCGACCCGATTCGGCGCCGTGCTCGACGGCATCTCCGACAACGTGCGCTTCATCAACCTTTATCTGCATCTGCTGGCGCGCGTTCTGCTGAACAATCAGGGTCCCGCCCTGCTCTGGATCGGGCTCGCCGTTGCCGCGGGAGCGAGCCAGGCGCTGCAGGGCTCGATTGTCGATTACCTCAAGCAGGTGTTCACCTTCGTCACGCGGGGTGAGGCCCGGCTCGATTTGCCGGAAGACCTGGTCGGCGAACGCCCCGCCACGCTGGGACAGCGCATCATCCTCGCGCTCTACCGACCCTACGTGGCGCGCCAGGTGCGCTGGTGTCCGAACTCGACCCGGGTGATCCGGGAGATCCGGCGCGGCGAAGCGTCCCCCCGCATCGCGACGGCGTGGCGGCGGACCCAGGCCGGGGCCATCGCCGGCACGGCCCTCTTCGCCCAGAACATCCGCTTTCTGCTGCTCGCGGTCTCGGCGCTGCCGGGCTGGCCCCAGGGCTTCTTCTGGCTCACCGTGGGTCCGACCAATCTCGCCCTGCTGGTGGTGCTGCTGATCCACGAGCGGAACGCGAGCCGGCTCGCCGAGGTCGCGGTCGCAACCTCCGACTTCGCTCCCGCCGGCAGCCCCGGATGACACCGCGTTCGGGTGCGCTGCTCGGGCTCGGTGCGATTGCGCGCCAGGCTCACCTTCCCGGATTCCTTCAGGGCGATGGGGTCGCGAGCCGGCTGCGGGTCGTGGCGACGGTTGACCACGACACCAGTCTGGCGCTCCCTGCGCTGCCGCACTTCGCGGACGCCCGCCAGGTTGCCGAGGAATTCCCGATCGAGTTCGTGGACGTGTGCACCCCGACCGCGAGCCATCTCGAGCTGACCCTCTGGGCGCTCGAGTCGCGGTATCACGTGCTCTGCGAAAAGCCGGTGGCGCTCGACAGCCGCGAGGTCAGCCAGCTGCGCGCGGCGAGCGACGGCCGGCTGGTGGTGATGGGCTGTCACCAGTATCGCTACAATCCCGCCTGGCAGCAGCTGCGCGCCTGGCTCGACGCCGACGCGATCGGCCCGTGGCACCTGGCCGAGTTTCACGTCTATCGCACCGAGGCCGATCCGGGAGCCGCGAGCCGGGAGGCGGCAGCGTGGCGCGGCCAGCGCCGCGAAGCGGGGGGCGGGGTGCTGCTTGACCACGGCACCCATTTCGTCTATCAGTTGCTCGACGTAGCGGGAATGCCGCGCTCGGTGCAATGTTGGACCGGTCGACTCCGGCACCGCGGCTACGACGTCGAGGATACCGCGCAGGTCCTGCTCGATTTCGGCAACCGGCTCGGGCTGCTCTTCCTGACCTGGGCCGCCGACCGGCGCGAGAGCCGGATCCGCTTCACCGGCCGCGACGGCAGCATCGAATGGTCGGGGGGCAGGCTGCGCCTCTCCGGCCGCGATGGTGTGATCGACAAGGATTTCTCGGCCGAGCTGGAAAAGACCAGCTACTATCGCTGGTTCGCGAGTCTCTTCCATGTGTTTGCCGATCGGATCGAACGCCGGGACACGGCCGCCAGCCTGGAGGATATTGCCCGCGTGACGCAAGTACTCGAAGCGGCGTACGGCGCCCACGCCAGCGGCTGTCGCGTGACGCTCTGAGTGAACCGCACCACCCGGCTGCTGTTCTTGCTCGTCGGCGCCACGGTGGTGGCGCTGATGGTCTGGAAGACCGGCCCCAGCTCCATCTGGGGGGCGCTCCGGTCGTCGGCATGGGTCGTGGCCGCCCTGATCCCGCTCTGGGCCACCGTCTACCTGCTCAATGCCATCGCGTGGCGGCTGCTTACCTCCCGGGGCGGCAGCGCGATTACCCTGCCCCGCGCCTTCCTGATGACCGTGGTCGCCTTCGCGGTGAACTACTCCACGCCGCTCCTGAGTTTCGGCGGCGAGCCGCTCAAGGTGCTGGCGGCGAGCCGGGCGCTGGGCAAGCCGCGCGCGGTGGGCTCGATCGTGGCGTTCCGGCTGCTGCACGCGCTGGCGCACGTGCTCTGCTTCCTCATCGCGCTGGTCCCGGCGGCATTGATGCTGCCGCCTACCGCTCCGGTGCTGGTGGTGCTTGGCGTGATCGGTGCAGCGCTGCTCCTGATCGCCGCGTTCCTGCTCACCCGCCACAGCGAAGGACTGGCGCTCGGCGCCCTGCGCCTGCTGCACCGGCTGCCGCTGCTCAAGCGTCTCGCCGTCCGGCTGGAGCCGCGCGCCGCGATGCTGCACGAGATCGATACCCACGTCACCGCGGTCTACAAGTCGAACCCCCGGCGCTTCTACGCCGCGCTCGCGGTGGAATGTGTGGCCCGGCTGCTATCCCTGTCGGAATACTGGCTGATCCTCTACGGGATGGGACTGGGCGTGAATCCGCTGCGGGCCTTCCTGGTGGCGAGCTTCTCTTCCCTGGTGGTGAACGCGCTGATTTTCGTGCCGTTCGAGCTGGGAACCAAGGAGGGTGCGGTCTATCTCATGTTTCAGTGGCTCGGAATCACCCCCGGGCTCGGTCTGGCGGCGGCCCTGCTGAGCCGGCTGCGCGAACTGATCTGGATCGCGCTCGGCTGGGGCATGATCTGGACGCTGGACTAACCCGCGCCCCGCCGCCGCGCGAGCTCGCGCTGCGCCTCGAGGTGCCCGTCACGGGCCGCTCGCTCCAGCCACTGCATCCCCGCCCCGTCGTCCCGCTGGAATCCGCCTTTGCCCTTGAGCAGCATGAGCGCGAGCTGATACTCGGCTTCGGGCTCGTGCAGCTCGGCGGCCCTGGAGTACCAGAAACGGGACTGGGACTCGTCGCGCTTGACGCCGCGGCCCCGCGCGTAACTCTCGGCGAGCTGGGTCATGGAGCCGAGATGCCCGGACTCGGCGGCCTTGCGGAACCAGACCGCGGCGGCGGAATCGTTCTTCCGGCGGCCATCGCCCTCGGCGTAGCGGGCGGCGATCACCGGAAAGGCGTCCTTGACTCCCATGGAGGCGGCGACTTCCCAGAGCCCGGCGGCCTTGGAGCGATCCAGCGCGACGCCTAACCCGGCCTCGTAGCGCTTCGCCATCAGCACCACGGCCTGGGTGTCGGGCGCGGCCGCGTCCTGCGCCGCGAAGCCGAGGTTCACCGACGCGAGCCGGTCGTTGCGCTCGGTTCCGTGACCCTCGGCGTAGAGCAGCCCGAGGTTGCGCCGGGCGGCCGAGCTGGAATCGGCCTCGGCGCTGCAGCGTGCGAAGGCGACTGCCCAGTGCTGCGCCTGCATCGCGCTCTGGCAGGTCTCGGCGGGCGCGGCGACACTCGCCGGCGCCGAGTCGACTTGGGCGACCGTCGTGGGCGGCTTCGCGGCGACCGGAGCGCGCGCCATGTGCTGGCGCACCGGT
>CAYNNS010000313.1:0-4050 GCA_964398345.1 uncultured Gemmatimonas sp.
GGCGCCCGCCCTGTACAGCCCCAATGACTACAAAGTCCCCGACCAGTTCTGGATCAATGCCGGCCATCGCAAATTCACCCTGCTACCCAGGCAGGCGATCCGGCGCACCGCCAACTCCGACATGGCGGTCGATTTCGCCGACATCGATCGCGACGGTAACGTCGACCTCTTCCAGGTGGACATGCTGGCGAACGACTCGCGCCGGCGGAAGACCGAGATTCCGACCCACACCACCTTCGCGAAGCAGCTGGGAGACTACACCGAGCGGGGCCAGTGGCAGCGCAACGCGCTCTTGCTCAACCGCGGCGACGGCACCTTCTCCGAGATCGCCGACTTCGCCGGGGTCGCCGCCTCGGGCTGGTCCTGGTCGGCGCTCTTTCTCGACGTGGATCTCGACGGCTACGAGGATCTGCTGATCGGCAACGGCCACACCTGGGATCTGATGGATGCGGATACGCAGGAGAAGCTCAAGAGCACCTGGACCGGCGTGGACTGGCGCCAGGAGCGGAAGTTCTATCCCGAGCTCAAGCTGCCCAATGTGGCCTTCCGCAACACCGGCGCTCGCCGCTTCGAGGACGTGAGCGTCAAGTGGCGCTGGGGCACCGAGCCCGACATCTCGCACGGGATGGCGGCCGCCGACCTCGACGGCGACGGCGACCTCGACGTGATCGTCAACCGGCTCAACGCCCCGGTCGCCGTGATGCGCAACGATGCCGCCGAGCCACGCATCGCGGTCCGGGCGCTCGGCGCCCCGCCTAACACGGCGGCCATCGGCGCGCGCATCACGGTCCGGGGCGGCGCCGTGCCCGAGCAGTCGCGCGAAGTCACCGCGGGAGGTCTCTATCTCTCCGGCTCGGACCAGGAGCTGAGCTTCGCCACGGGGCAGGCGAGCACGGTCGCGCTCGAGGTCCGCTGGCGCAACGGAGCCGTGTCCCGAGTGGCCGACGCGCGCCCCGGACGGCTGTATGAGATTCGGGAATCCCGGGCGGTTGCGTCCGCCTCTCCGCCCGTTCGCCCGTCCGTCCCTCCCGCGCTCTTCGAAGATGTCAGCGCGACACTCAACGCTCGCCACGCCGACCGGCCCTTCAACGATTTCGTCCGCCAGCCGCTGCTCGAGGAGCAGCTCAGCGCGCTGGGCCCCGGGGTCAGCTGGATCGACCTGGACGGCGACGGCGACGCGGACCTCATCGTGCCCGACGGTGCCGGCGGCGAGCTCGCCTGGTACCGCAACGACGACGGCCGCTTCACCCGGGTGCCGCTCGGCGTCGCGGCCGGTGACCTCGATTTCACCATGGCGCTCGGGCTGCCGGGCCCGGGGGGGCGTGGCCGGAGTCTCTTGCTCGGTCGTTCGACCTATCGCGCCAAGAGCTTCGCCGAGGCGATGACGGTCGCACCGGTGGCGCAGCTCACGCTCAGCCCGGACGGGCGGCGTGTGCTGCAATCCACGGCGGTCGTCGCTCCCGACACGACCAGCTTCCGCTCCTTCGCGCTCGCCGATGTGGACGGCGACGGTGACCTCGACCTCTTCGTCGGTGGCCGGGTGATTCCCGGCGCCTACCCGGTTCCCGGCAGCTCGCATCTGTATCGCAACGAGAACGGCCACTTCGTGCCCGATCCAGCCAACGATCAGGTCTTCCGGCTCGTCGGCCTGGTCTCCGCGGTCTTGTTCACCGATGTCAACGGCGATGGGGCCCCCGATCTCGTGCTGGCGACGGAGTGGGGTCCCCTCAGGCTCTTCCTGAATCACGGAGGCCGCTTCTCCGAGGCGACGGCGGCCTGGGGCCTGAGCCGGCTGCTCGGCGGATGGAAAGGCATCACCGCCGGGGATTTCGACGGCGACGGCCGGCTCGATCTGGTGGCGACCAACTGGGGACAGAACACGCCGCTCGCCGCGGACTCCGCGGCCCCGCTCTACCTCTACGTCGGCAACTTCGGCACGGGCACCAGCGTCGACCTGATTCCGGCGCGTTACGATCCGCGGCTCAAGGCCATCGCGCCGCAAGCTTCCCTGTCACGGCTCGCCTGGGCGCTGCCGGAGCTCCGGCAGCGGATTCCGACGTTCGCGGAGTACGCCGACGCCTCGATCGACAAGGTCATCGGGGCGAGTTTCCCCCGGGCCCAGCGGCTGGAGCTCAACACGCTGAGTCATCTCCTGCTGCTCAATCGCGGCGACCACTTCGAGGTCCACCCGCTTCCCGACGAGGCGCAGTTCGCTCCCGCCTTCGCGGCCGTGACCGCGGATTTCAACGGCGACGGCAAGGAAGACCTCTTCCTGGGACAGAACTTCTCCCAGACCGAGGTGGGGACGCCGCGCTTCGACGCGGGGCGCGGCCTGCTGCTTCTGGGTGATGGCAAGGGTGGGCTGACGCCGGTGCCGGGCCAGCGCTCCGGGCTCGTGATCTACGGCGATCAGCGCGGCGCCGCGGCCGCCGACTACGATCGCGACGGGCGCGTCGACCTCGCGGTATCCCAGACCGCCGGGGAAACCAAGCTCTATCACAACCTCGGGGCGGCGCCGGGTCTCCTGGTGCGGCTCCAGGGACCGCCGGGCAACCCCGACGCGATCGGCGCCGCCCTGCGGGTTCGCTATCCCGACGGGGATGGCCCGCTTCGGGAAATCCACGCGGGCTCGAACTATCTCTCGGAAGATGCCGCGGAGCCCGTGTTAGGGCTGCGCGGCCCGGCCTCGGCGGTGTGGGTGCGCTGGCCGGGGGGCCGGACCAGCGAAACGAAGCTGCAGCCGGGTCAGCGCGAGCTCGTGATTACGGCTCCACCACGGTAAGCGGCTTCCCCGCCGCGATGGGCCCGCCGAGCCTGCTGCGCCGGCCCGACGGCCAGCGCACCTCCAGGGCGGCGGCGCTGGCAAACTCTCCCAGGCCGAAATAGAGCGGCAGGTCGCTCTGGGAGAGGTAGCCGGACTTGCCGTCCATCACCTGCATGATGCGCCGCTGGTCGGGGAGGGTGAGCGTGACCACGGCCCCGATGCCTTCGCGATTGGACCGGGTTCCCTGCAGCCGCACCGTCACGGCGTGCACCGGGTGCCGCTGCGCGAGATCGCTCAGCAGGAGTTGCGGGCGCGAGCCGAATTCGTTGGTGACGATGTCGAGGTCGCCATCGCCATCGAGATCGGTGATGAGCGCCGACCGCGTCCCCAGCGACCCCAGCATGGTGAGGTGCTGCTGGCTGTCCTTGTGCTGGCACTCCGGCTCGAACGCCTTCGGCCGGAAACAGATCTTGCAGAAGCGATTGGCCTGATCCGCGCCGGCGCAGTCGAGCACGAACCAGACCTTCTGCGTGGCGCCTCCCGCCCTCGGCTCGACCCCGAGCACGAACTCGCTCGGCAGGAAGTGACGGCCCCCCTCGTTGAGAAACACAGAGTTGACGCCGTAGCGATGCGGGAAATTCATGCTCGAGGCGACGAAGAGGTCCGGCCAGCCATCGGCATTCAAATCGCCGCTGCTCGGTCCCCAGGGCCAGTAGTTCTCGACCCCGGCAGAATCCGAGAGCTCGACGAAGGGGCCCTTGCCGGCATTGGTGAAGAGCGCGTTGCCGAAGATGAAAGCGGCCTTGCCGTTCGGAAAGTCCCGCGGCGACATCCGGCTGGAATCGTCCTTCTGCTGTTCGGCCGCAGCGTTCTCCGGGGGAATGTTCACCGCCATGTCGGAGTGCATGTCGGTCACGTAGAGATCGATCCGCCCATCGCCGTTCCAGTCGAGCGCCTGCACGCCCATCGCGCCCCAGGGGGTCCGCGGGAAATACTGCGCTGTCGCGTCGCGGAACTTGCCCCCCTCGTTGAGCCAGAGGTGGTTCGCGCCCTGCATGTCGGCGACGTAGAGGTCGGGGCGACCGTCATTGTTCACGTCGATGATCGTGGCGTCGCCGCTCCAGCTCTTGTCGACGAGGCCCGTTGCCTGGGTCACGTCCTGAAACCGATTCCCGCCGAGATTGCGGTAGAGGATGCTGGCTTCGGCGCGCTCGGGGAACAGGTGGCCGTGAAAGGCGTCCTCCAGCCCGACGTAGTAGCCGCCGGGACCCTTTACGTCACCGGTG
>CAYNNS010000314.1:0-4046 GCA_964398345.1 uncultured Gemmatimonas sp.
AGACAGCACCTTCGCGATCGCGGCGTATTACGCCTGGAAAGCCGGCGACCAGGCAACCCTCGGTGGTGGAGAGCCGTACCTCGACGTCGCGATTCGTCTGGCGCCCAAGGCTCCGGATCGCGAGCGCCTGCTGATTCTGGGGACGGCGGGCGCCTATCGCGAAAACCCGGCGGCGGTCTTCCCCGCGGATTCACTCGCGATTCGCTACCCCTCGGATCCCAGCGGCCAGCAGCTCCGTGGCAACATGGCCGCGCTGCGGGCTGACTATCCCACCGCCATCGCGGCCCTCAACCGCTCGATCGTCCTCGATTCCACTGCCAGCTTCATCGGCGGGCAGGCTTGCCGGGCCTGTGAGAGCCTGCTGGCGCTCATCCAGGTGTACGACAGCTGGGACTCCGCGGGGGCGGCGGAACGCAATGCCCGTCGCTGGCTGCGCCTGCAGCCAGGCTCGGTGAACGCCATGTTATTCCTGGCCGAGGCGGTTTCCCGGCAAGGGAGGTGGAGGGAGGTCGACTCCATCAATCACGTCGTGGACTCCGTGGCACCCGGGGTAAAGGACTGGCGCGAATCGCAGATGTACGAGAGGATTCGCCGGGAGGAGTACCCGGAGTTTGAGCGCATGGCCGGTCTGGCGGTCCGCGATCCCAATCAATCGCTCCGGAACGACGCGGTCTGGCTGTGGGTCACCGCACTGCGAAATCAGGGTCGGCTGCGGGACGCGCAGGCGCTCCTCGACGGAAGACTGCCCGACGGGAGCTTCTACACCCAGCCGATCCGTTCGCTCGTCATGGTACCGCTCGCGACCGTGCAATTCGAAGCCCGGCAGTTCGATTCGGCGGCCGTGACCTATCACCGCGAGGTGGAAGCGAACTGGCACAATCCGTATCCCGGGCATCGCGCCCGCGGCGTGTCCTGGACCTTGACGCTCGAAGGCAGTGCGCTGGCCGCCAAGGGCGACACCGCGAAGGTCCGCGTGATCGCCGACAGCGTCGAGAAGGTCGGCCGGCTCAGCCTGTTCGGGCGGAGCCCGGTGCTGCACTACTATCTGCGCGGGTTATTGCTGGCGCAGCAGGACCGCCACGCCGAGGCCATCGACGCCTTCCGCCGCGCGGTGATCTCCTGGTCCGACGGGTTCACCCGGATCAACTATGAGATGGCGAGGAGCTACCTGGCGCTGGGTCGCCCCCAGGAGGCCGTCGCGGTGCTGCGTCCCGCGCTCCGCGGGGCCATCGACGCTTCCAATCTGTACCTGACCCGCACCGAGATTCACGAGCTGCTCGCCCAGGCCTTCGTCGCCGCGGGTCAGAAGGACAGCGCCGCGGTGCACTACCGTGCTGTGGTGCGGGCCTGGGAGCACGCGGACCCACTGTTTCAGTCGCGCTACACCGCGGCCAAGGGATGGCTGGCCGGTCACTAATACACGAACACCCCGCGATGCTTCGTCCCCGGCGCGTTCACATCGTCCCCACCCGCCACCAGCAGGTGCAGCGAGCCTAACCCGTCCTGATACGTCACCGCGGCATGATTGAAGAGATTGCCGCCGCCGACGAGGGACCCGATCGTGTTCGAGCCGGTTGCCCCGTTGAAGCTGCCGATGGTCCCGTCCACGTTGAGCGCCGCGTAGCTCTCCTCGCTCGAGCCGCTGCTCGCGCCGTTGTACAGGCCCGCCGTCACCAGCACATTGCCGCCGGCGAGCTCGGCGCTCAGCTTGCTGCGATCCTTGTTGAGATGGGTGGTGCCGCTCCAGCCGGCCGCCATCAGGTTGCCGGTCTGCACGGCGATCCGCGCGTACACCGCATCGGCAAACGCCGAGGCGGACTGGCTGCCGCTGTGGGGTGCCACCGCGCCGCTGTCGCCTCCGATCGCGTAGAGATACTCGCCATAGACGCCGAAGCCGAAATGGGCGCGCCGGAACGGTAGCGACGCCTGGGCCTGCCAGGCGCCCAGATCGCCGCTGCCGCCGATTCGCGAGCGGTATACCGTGGCCACGGGAACGTTGCCGCTGGTTGCGCCGCCGACCACATACAGGTCGCCGTGGAAGATCACCGCGCCGAACGAGTGCAGCGGCGCCGGGAGCGTGGTCGCCTGCGCCCACGCGCTCACCGTTCCGTCCGCCGCCACGGCGCCGCGGTACACCACGGCGCTCGGCGTGCCCGCGGCATCGGTTGCGCCACCCAGGACGTAGAGGAATCCTGTTCCAGAAATGCGGGAATTCGCCGGGGTGGCGGCGACCGCGGCGTGGAAGGCCAGTGCCGCCGGCAATGCCGTCGTTGCGCTCCAGCCGCCGAGCGCCGTGCCGGCTCCCAGCGTGGTGTAGTTCACGCTGGTCTGCGGCGCGTTGCCCGCGGCCGCGCCGCCCAGCGACCAGATCACCCGGATGGCGGGCGTGCCGATCTGCGCGTACACCAGGGCTTCGCCCGAGATCGCCGTGGGCAGCTCGGTCGTCGGGGTCCAGGCAATCGTCGAGGGGCTGAACGCGGCGCCCTGGGCGAGGCTAAAGCTGAGCGGTGCACTGGTGCCGGAGGACGTCCGCACTACGACGTTGCCGCTCGCCGCGCCCGCGGGCACCGTGGTGATGATCAGCGTGTTACTCCAGTCGCTCGCGCTCTGGATCACCGCCGCGATCGTGCCGCCGCTGCCGTTGGAAAACAGCACCACGCTCGAGCCCTGCACCGACCCCAGGCTCGAGCCCTCGATCACCACCGTGCTGCCCGCGGTGGCCGTGGGCTTGAGGGCGCCGTTGATGCTCAGGATGACGGGAGGGCCGGACGGCCCCGCTGCGTTCCCGCCGCACGCCAACACCAGGCCCGCGCCCACGATATACCAGCGTGACATGTGCTCCTCCTCGCGACGATTCGACTGCGCCTCTCTGCAGTCGACGGCAATCGTCGGGAAGAACGGCAAGCCATGTGCCCCGGCTATCCCGTTACCGGGCCGCGAGATGGTCCGGGGGTGACAGTCTGTCCCGTTCGCGGATTGCCGAAGCTCTTGCGCGTGACTGTGCCGCCGATCACGCACGTCTCCACTCCGATGACCGATACTGCGCCGCCCCCCAGGACCACACCGGGCCCGGTGTCCGCCGCGACCGCCGCGGCCGCGCCGACCACTGCCCGGCGGCGCCGCCCGCGGGGGATGACCATTCTCGTCGTGCTCGCGACCCTCTACACGCTCTACTTTGCCCGGGAGTTCCTGCTGCCGATCAGCTTCGCGCTGCTGCTCGACTTCCTGTTGCGTCCCGTGGTCCGGACGCTGGCACGCTTGCACGTCCCGCAGCCCGCCGGCGCCGCCGTCGTGGTGCTGGGCCTGATCGGGCTCGGCGCGCTCGGCGCCTATCAACTGGCAGGTCCGGTCCAGAGCTGGGTCGCCAAGGCCCCCGAGGCCATTGAGACCGCGCGGCAGGAATTGTCCAAGCTGGTGCGTCCCTTCGAGCGGGTGAAACGCACCGCGGAGCAGGTCGAAAGCGCCGCCAGCGCCTCCACCGCGCCCAAGCCGCCGGTGGTGGTGGTGCAGGGGCCCAGCATCATTTCCCGGGTCTTCGGCTCGACCCAGCGCTTTCTGTTCGGGCTGATCGAGATGCTGATCCTGCTCTTCTTCCTGTTGTCCGCGGGAGATCTCTTCCTGCGCAAGCTCATCAAGGTGCTGCCCCACCTGCAGGACAAGCTCAAGGCGGTGCGGATTGCGCGAGACGTCGAGAACGCGATCTCGACCTACCTCGCCACCATTGCGGCGATCAATTGCGCCGAAGGCCTGGTGCTCGCGGGGATCTTTTCGCTGCTAGGCATGCCGACGCCGCTGCTCTTCGGTGCGCTGGTGGCCGCGCTCGAGTTCATTCCCTACATCGGCGCCTTCACCATCGTGGTGGTCCTCACCATCGCCGCGCTGGGGACCTGGGCCGAGTTCAGCCGCGCGTTACTGGTGCCCGGCGCATTCATCGCGGTCAACCTGCTGCAGGTGAACGTCGTCGGGCCCATGCTCGTGGGCCAGCGCCTCGCGCTCAATCCCGTCGCGGTGTTCATCGGTCTCGCCTTCTGGTTCTGGATCTGGGG
>CAYNNS010000315.1:0-4011 GCA_964398345.1 uncultured Gemmatimonas sp.
GGTCTCGCCGGCAAGCGCGACGCGCCGGCGATCGTCAGCGCCTGCGAGCTGGTGCTCGAGGGCCTGGCCGCGCACAAGCGCATCGCCCGCAACGACGACCAGGGCTACACCCGCGTGCGCCCCGAGCGCGGCGGCCAGGGCCCTGGCTTCAGTCCCGGATTCGGCAAGGGCTCGGGGCCGTTCGCCTAGAGCCGTTCCCTCTTACAGGAGCCGTCCATGGGTAAGCTGGTGCTCGGCGGAATCGTCGCGTTTCTCGGGCTCATCATGGTCATCGTCTCGGTCGCGTCGAAGGAGAACAAGTCCGCCGGCGCGTTCAAGATCCTGGGCATCGTCGGCCTCACGCTCGGCGCGGCCATCGCGGTCACCGCGCTGATGGTGGTGATCGACCCGGGTGAAGTCGGTGTCCGCCACGCCTTCGGCACGGTCGACCCCATCCCGCTGCTGCCCGGCATCCGCATGGTGGCGCCGTGGTCGGAGATCGAGCGCTACTCCACCCGCGAGGAGCAATTCCCCGAGAGCGGCGACCAGCGCGAGACCATGGATGCGCTGTCGAGCGAGCAGATGGCCATGCAGGTGGACGCCGGCCTGCGCTGGCAGATCGATCCCCAGCAGGCGCCGCGCATCTTCACCGAGATCGGCAACGAACAGCAGATCCACAGCGCAGTGCTCAACGCCATCCGCAAGGGCGTGCGCGACGGGATGGTGCAGTACTCCATCAACGACATCAGCAAGCGGACCGTGATCGCCAATACCATGGAGGCCCTGGTGGACTCCGCCCTGGCAACGCGCCCGCGCGCCGGCGGGCCGCCGTTCCGCATTGCCACCGTGACCGCGTTCTTCCTGCGCAACCTCGAGCCGCCCGGCCAGGTGGTCGCGGCGATCAACAACAAGATCGCCGCCGATCAGCAGATCGAGACCGAAAAACACAAGGTGGAAGTGGCGAGGCTGCAGTCCGATCAGCAGCGCTTTCTGAACCAGACTCTGACCGCCGAAGCGCTGATGAAGCAGTACCTCGAAGTGCTGCACGACATGCGCACCTCGAGCAACCTGGTGGTGCTGGTGCCGACCGAGGGTGGCGTGCCGCTGCTCGATCTCGCGGCGCTCAAGCGCAATCTGCCGAAGGGGCAGTAGCGAGCTATCAGCTTGCGCGGCGGACTACGGGATGGCGGGGCTCAGGGCGTGACCAATGACCCGTGACCAGTCACTGGTTGCGGGTCCTGCTCCGTCGCAGGCCCAATGCACCGTACAGCACCAAGCCGAGGGCGAGGAAAAGCAGTCCGGGAGGGACGCGCTCCACCGTGTCGCGAATCCCGCAGAGGCCTGTGAGCAGGCAATCACCCGGAACGAAATTCATGGCTCACACACCGGTCACGGGTCACGGGTTACTGCTGTTACGGACAGGGTGGGATTCGAACCCACGATACCCTTGCGGGTATACCGGTTTTCGAGACCGGCTCCTTCAGCCACTCGGACACCTGTCCAGGGTGGCGGAGGGGCCGAGCCCCTCTGCCCCTCTGCCCCTCCGCCAAAACCTAAGAGATACCAGCACCCCAACAAAGAGGTCGGCCCTTGCGCGTCACTCGACCGAGGGCTATCGTAGGTTCACATAGCGGCCGGGCAGGTTCCGGTCACCTTATCGCGAGGGCGTAGCGGCCCGCGAGATGGAGGCGCTGATCGGGCTCCGAGAGGAGCAATCGACGGCGCCTTTTCTGTTGGCTGGAAGCGAGGCAGGCACAACGGGACGCCATGGGAGGACGGCATGAACCGGGATGTGAGGAATGCGGAGGGGAAGACCGTCAACGAGAGGGACGGTGAAGTCCGGGGACGCCGCTGGCTGGTTCTGATGCTGGCAGGTATCGCGGGCTTCGTGGGGAGTGGCGGAGTGCTGTCCCCGGGGAAAATCGTAACGGTATTGCTCAGCCTGTTCGTGGCGGTCTTTCTCGTCGCGCTCGCGCTGAGCCTGCTGCTGGAGCCCGTCCCCGCCGAGTCGGGCCTCCTGGCAGAGGAACCAGAGCCCAGGAATCTCTATGGCGGAGAAGTCTCACCGGTTGGACAAGAAGCCGTCTTCGGCAGTCCCTGAGGTCGCGCCGCCAGTAACCCGCAAGCGCCCCCGCGCCTAACGGCGCTCCTCGAAGAATTCCTGCAACAAGCGGGCGGCGTCCTCGGCGAGGACGCCGCCGCTGACCTCCGGGCGGTGGTTGAGTGCCGGGTGGCGCAGCAGGTCGCCAACCGATCCCGCCATCCCCGCCTTGGGATCGGGTGCTCCATAGACCACCCGGCCGACCTTCGCGAGCACAATAGCGCCGGCGCACTGCGCGCACGGCTCGAGGGTGAGATAGAGGGTCGCGTCGGCAAGCCGGTCGCCTCCGGTGCGGGCGAGCGCGCGCTGGATGGCGAGCAGCTCGGCGTGGGCCGTGGGATCGGCGCGGGCCACACACTCGTTGTGCCCCTCGCCCAGCACCATGTCGCCACGCTGGACGACGGCGCCCACCGGCACCTCGCCGGCGGCCGCCGCGGCCCGGGCCAGAGCCAGAGCCGCTCGCATACCGCGGAGGTCCTGCTCAGACAGCGGCGGTCTGTGCACCGCGAGCGGCGCCGGCCTTGGCGGTTTCCCGCGTGAAGCTCAAGTGGTCGGTTTCGCGCTGCGCGAGGATCGTGTCGCCCGGAGCGAAGCGCCCCTCCAGGACCGCCATCGCCACCGGGTTCTGCAGCAGGCGCTGGATGACGCGTTTGAGCGGCCGCGCGCCATACACCGGGTCATAGCCGCGATCGGCGAGCAGCTCCCGGGCCTCGGAGGTGAGTTTGAGCACCAGCTGCTTGGCCGCGAGAAGCTGGTCGAGCCGTCGGATCTGCAGATCGACGATGCGATCGAGATCCTCTCGGGAAAGCGGACGGAAGACCACCACGTCGTCCACCCGGTTGAGGAATTCGGGCCGGAAGTGATTCCGGAGCTCCGCGCGGACGCGCTCCTCGATCAGCTCCCATTCGGGTCCGCCGGTCCGCCCGTCCGCCTGTCCGCCCATCCCCTCGACAATGAGCTGGCCTCCGATATTGGACGTCATGATCAGCACCGTGTTCCGGAAGTCCACGACCCTGCCCTGACTGTCGGTGAGCCGGCCATCATCCAGAATCTGGAGCAGCACGTTGAAGACGTCGGGGTGCGCCTTCTCGATCTCGTCGAACAGCACGACGCTGTACGGGCGCCGGCGCACCGCCTCGGTGAGCTGGCCACCCTCGTCGTAACCGACGTAACCGGGCGGCGCGCCGATCATCCGGGCCACGGAGTGCTTTTCCATGTACTCGGACATGTCGAGCCGCACCAGGGCCCGCTCATCGTCGAAGAGGAACTCGGCGAGGGCGCGCGCGGTCTCGGTCTTACCGACCCCGGTCGGGCCCAGAAAAATGAAGGAGCCGGTGGGTCGATTGGGGTCCTGCAGCCCCGCCCGGCTGCGCCGCACCGCGTTGGCAACCGCCGTCACCGCCTCGGGCTGCCCCACAACCCGCTGGCCGAGCTCGGCCTCGAGCCGCGTCAGCCGCTCGCGGTCGGACTCGAGCATTTTGGCGACCGGAATACCGGTCCACTTCGCCACGATTTCGGCGATGTCTTCCGAGTCCACCTCTTCCTTGAGGTACTTCGCCTGCTTCTGGATGGCGACGAGCCGGGCCTCCTCTTCCGAAATCGCTTTCTCGACCTGCGGGATCCGGCCGAACCGGAGCTCAGCGGCCCTTTGCAGCTCACCGCGCCGCGACGCCTGTTCCACTTCCAGCTTGAGCTGCTCCAGCTCCGCCTTCCTGGTCTGGAGCCCGTGAATGGAGGACTTTTCCGCCTGCCACTGCGCTTTCATGGCGCCGGATTTTTCCTTGAGCTCCGCGATCTCCTGCTCCAGCGCAACCCGTCGCTCCTTGCCGGCCTTGTCCTTTTCCTTGAGTAGGGCCTGCCGCTGGATTTCGAGCTGGAGAATGCGGCGCTCCACTGCGTCGATCTCCTGGGGCAGCGAATCGATCTCGATG
>CAYNNS010000316.1:0-67 GCA_964398345.1 uncultured Gemmatimonas sp.
TCAACAGTGCCAGGGGACGGTACAGAAAGACGGGGCTGCATAACGACCTGCGCTTCTGCTGCGGGGC
>CAYNNS010000316.1:167-3941 GCA_964398345.1 uncultured Gemmatimonas sp.
GTGCCGAGGCCGCCGCAGATCCTAGCTCCAAGATATCCTGCGGCGGCTGAGGCGCGCACGCCCCGCCAGCAGCAAGCGCATGTTAGGCAGCCCGCTCACATCTTCAATGCCGACGATACAGGCGCGGCAATAGCGAGCCGCCTGAAGGTATCAGTTCGAGTAGGCTATCTCCGCGCAATTGGAAGCTTGTTGGCGCATAGATAGCGAGGCAGAATGCGCCCACGGGACACGGGTCGATGGTGAGAATGTCCGCGGTGATACGAGCGAAGTAGGTGTCCTTAGAGTGACTCGGTGATCCAGCAGAGTTCCGAAGCCAGTGCGTCCACAGGACGTGTTGTCCTGACTCCCAAGAGGGCAGATCAACTTGGAGGGTATCAGAGAGATAGGTAGGGTAAGCCGGCTGGCTAGGCCATTGTGACGCCGGTAATGTGGCATCGCCAATCCGTTCTAGAACGAAGGTCGAGCTAGCGGAGAATGGCTGCGTTGGTTCGGTGCAGGCGGATACGACCGAGCATATCCAGAGAAAGGCCACGGCATGGCGAGAGACCATGGTCGATGGCATCTGCATCAGCCGTGCCGAGCATAGACCCGGCTCAGGTGCTGTACTGCCAACACGAGCGGGATTTGGGAGCATGAAGGCTGGGAGTCTGGGTGTGACTCTTTCGTGTCGAAGCGACACATTAGGGCTGCCTAACGAATCGCGCTTCACCCGCGGGCGCGCCATTGAACCCAATTCCTCAGCGACATACAGCGCCCGGCGGGTGCAAGCGCCTAGTTAGGCGGCCGCGCTGGGCGGTCTCCCTGGTTCGGGGTCCTCAGGAGGCGTCGCGCCTCAACGGAGTTCCATTGGTCGTCGCGCCACGTTAAGAGACATCGTAAGACGGTTGAAACAGGTATTCGCGACCGCACGCTCAGTGCGGCGACGCCTAAAAACAATAGGACAAGAGAAGCTACCATTGGCCACTTGAGCGGCTGGGAAACGGCGATCGTAAGCCGTATTGGCAAGGGGAGCTGGAGGTTGGCGCCTGACCAGAGCAGATTGAAGTTTGGAATCACGAAGATGAGTGGCACCGCGACAGGAACCGCCGCCAACTCAAGACTCAGAATGGTGCGTAAGACCTTCACGACTGGTGACATCCGATCCCAGACATTGGCAGGATGTCGGAGAGCACGGGGATACCACACTTGCCACCAGCGCGGCTGCCCGAAGGCCGCGCGGAACGCGGCATTCCACGATCCGCTGTTCATGCGAGCAGAAATCATTCCCCACAACATCTCGCCCAAGAGCACCACCAAACCAAGTTCGAAGAGAGCGACGATGGGCCGGATCGACGGTACTACGCCGGCTCTGCCGGTCACGGCCAACAGTCCTGAAGTGACTTGGAGATAGTACGTTACCAGTCCTAACAAGATTGCAAGCGGACCACGCCTTTCCAGCCAGCTTCTTCGAGCGGGCCCCTCGCTGGTTACCGCTGCTGGCGCGGCACCGGTAGCGAGCAACGCGCTGGCAAACTCGTCCGCGGAACTCCACCGGCCGGTCGGGTCTTTGGTGAGACTTCGCATGACGGCCTCGGCCAAGACAGTCGGGATCTCTGGCGCGAGCCGTGCGATCTGTGGCGGTTCCGTGGTGTATTGCTGGACGATTAGCTGCTGGAAGTTGGCGGCTTCGTATGGTCGGCGTCCAGCCAGCATTTCATAGATGACTGCCCCGAGAGAGTAGATATCGGAGCGTGCGTCGAGATTCCTCTCACCGGCAGCTTGCTCCGGGCTCATATACTGCGGTGATCCGACGATCATCCCAGAGCGAGTGAGTTCGCCGTCGCTATCCATCGCCTTGGCAATGCCGAAATCAGCGAGGAGAGGATGCCGCTCGTCTCCCTCCAGCAAGATGTTTTCGGGCTTGACGTCGCGATGGACGATGCCGACGCGATGGGCCACATGCAAGGCGCGCCCGACTGCGGCACCGATGCGGATGGCCTCGTCTGGCGGGAGCCGCCCCTGGACTCTCAACGTTTGGCCCAAGGTCTCGCCCTGAATTAGGGGCATTACCATGAAGGCGAGACCCTCCCCCTGACCCACCGAATAGACCGGTAGAATGTTGGGGTGGCGTAGCTTGGCCACAGCCCTGGCTTCACGCTGAAAGCGTTCGAGGACCGCGTTGGTAGGGAACAGGTCGTACCGGAGCGTCTTGACGGCGACGTCGCGTTCGAGACGGCGGTCGAAGGCCGCGTACACCGTGCCGAACCCCCCGCTGCCGATCAAGCGGTGCAACTCGTAGTCATCGCCAAGCGCCTGTTGCAGGCGCTGTCGATATTCGGTTTCGTGGTTGTCGCTCACCGTTGAGCCCGAATCAGGGAAAACGAGATTGGGTCAAACATGACAGCGCAAAAAGACGAAGGCAACGCAGGGCAGTCCTACCGAAAGTTAGATCAGCCGCCTAACGACCTGCGCTTCTGCTGCGGGGCGTGCCGAGGCCGCCGCAGATCCTAGCTCCAAGATATCCTGCGGCGGCTGAGGCGCTCACGCCCCGCCAGCAGCAAGCGCTTGTTAGGCCGCATCTTGATTCACGAGCCGGCCGACAATGAGCGAGTCGGGTGCTTGCTTGACCACGTGCCACGTCGATGCCCGAAGCCAGCTCAAGGCGTCGGGTGCCACCCAGGTGCGCCGATCAGCCCGGCGTGCGGGCGAGGCTTCAGCGGGATGATGCCAGAAAGGCACCTTCGTGCTAGCCGCCTTCTGTAGCCATCGTCTGATGCGGCCGTAGAGCGCCTCAACGTAAGGAGCAGTGTGAGGTGCTAGGAGACCTCCGTCCTGATCGGTTGTCGCGACCGCGAACGACCCCTGCAAGAGCACATTGGGGCCAACCAGATGCGAGCGCAAGAACTGGACGAGGTGCGGTTCCAGTCGCCCGCCGCCCTCGTGCGTCGTACGGAGCGCCGGAATGATCTCCTCCGTACCGATGTAGGCGACATAAGAGCCAAGTCCGTCAAGTTCTCTCGTTATCGGTGGGTTAGGGCGGTCAACGTGCTGGCCTGCAAGATCAGCCAGGCCAAGATGGGGAGACTAATCCTGGCGACCCCGGTCACCGGCCTAGGGGTCGTAGGAGGTTCCGGCCTGGGGTTAAGGCGACGTCCTATTGTAGTAGTCATTGTTGTGCCTCCGGTGGCAGGAACCACCACCTCGCGGTACGCGCATCACCAGAGGCCGGTGGAGGCTCCTGTCAAAGACAGCGTGCTGGCAAGAGGAAGAAGGCCAAAAGTACGATTGGCCACAACGCAGCCCACACACGCACAACGCGAAGCAGCCGACGCGCCGAGGGAGGGTAGGCATCATTAACTGGCCATGGTGCAAACAACCACCCAGGTTCCTTGTTCCCCCGTTGATACTTATTAAGTCGAATCCCGAGCGTGAGGCCTGTAATGCCGTATGTCAGGGCGACTATGTGTTGTGGAACGAGGCACACGAAAGCGATTCTCCCTTCGGCGCTATTGGCATGACGTTCCGTTCGAAACAAGCTGATACATCACGCCACCCCTGGCGCTACCCTTGATTGGAAGAGCGGATGCACCAATGGCAACCGAAAAACTCGTAAAATCCGGCGACCCTCCTACGGTTATCGGCCCGAGCCCGCCCGACGCGTCGCCTCCGAAACCACTCTTCATCTTGCTGGCTCCGCCCGCCTCAATAGACGCGCTGACATCAGCACCTGCTTCAAGTCCGAATCTTAGGTCCCACCCACGAGAGCGAACCCAAAAGCCAATGCTGCCGGTTCGC
>CAYNNS010000317.1:0-3941 GCA_964398345.1 uncultured Gemmatimonas sp.
TCCTCGTTCAGCTTGGCGAAGTTCTTGTACGGGAGATAAACCTCGCCGCGGATCTCCAGCCGCGCCGGTACCCGGCCCTTGAGTTGCAGCGGGATGTCGCTCACCGTCTTGAGGTTGGTGGTGATGTCCTCGCCCACCAGGCCGTTGCCCCGCGTCGCGCCGACCGCGAGCCGGCCGTTCTCATACGTCAGGCTTACCGCCGCCCCGTCGATCTTGATCTCCGCGGTGTATGCCGATCCCACCACGTCGGGGTTGAGCCGCGCGTTGCGTTCTTCCCATGCGGCGAGCTCCGCGGCATCGAAAGCGTTGTCGAGCGACAGCATGGGCCGGCGATGGGCGTGCTTGGCGAGGGCGGAGGCGGGTCCCGCGCCGACGCGCTGCGTGGGACTGTCGGGCGAGGCGAGCTCGGGATGCGACGCTTCGAGCGCGACCAGCTCGCGGAAGAGCCGGTCGTACTCGGCGTCGGCGAGCTCGGGCTGATCGGCGACGTAGTAGAGCTGGTTGGCTCGCTCGATCTGGCGCCGCAGCTCGTCCACCCGGGCCCCGGCCGCCGCATCGGGGGCGGAGGACCGGCTCATTTTGCGTGCGCTTCGTGGCTCAGGACTGTGAGGGCGACACCGACGAGCCGGTCCAGCTCCTGGGTGCTGGCCCGTGCCAGCAAGCCTTCGTCCCAGGCGCCGTCACGGTCGCCAAAGGCGAGGAGAAAGCGGCGCAGGAAGCCGATCAGCGCGGCGCGCTCCCGCTCCGCCGCCACCGCGGTGGCCCCGCCCCCCTTGCCGGCGCGGAGCCGCTCGACGTGATGCGCCTGCCGCAGGGCGCGCGCGGTCAGCTCCGCCACGACGCGGCAGAATTCGATCTCCTGCTCGGCGAGCTCGACGCCGTCCTTGAAGGTGCGCAGGAAAATCGCGCCGATCGCGACATCCCTCCAGGAAATCGGCACGACCGTAATGGACTGGACCCGCCGGCTGGTCAGCATCGCGAAGACCCCCTCGAGCGAGGGATCCCGCGTGGCGTCGGGAATCACCACGACCTCTCCGGTGTCGAGTGCCCGGCGCAGCTCGGGATAGCGGCTCAGGTCCACGACGTGGTTGCGGATCCCGGGATCCTCGTAGCTGGCCACGAGGTGCACCGCGCCGCCGCCGCGCTCCGCCAGGAAAACCGAGCAGCGGTCCAGCCCGAAGGTGTTGCCCAGGCGGCGCGCTACCGTCTGCACGATGTCGAGGTAATGCAGCGACCCGCTGATCTCCCGCAGCAGATCCAGCAGCACCAGGAGCTGTTTGCGCTCGCGCTCCAGCGCGTCGACCCGCTCCTGGAGTCGCTGGATCTGGTCCGCCACGAGTGTGGTCACGGGAGTCATCGCGGTGGAATCAAGCGAATCGACGCCGGTCGCGGTAGCTTCGGAGCGTGCGCTCGTACCAATTCGAGGAGGCCCTGATGCGCCGCGATGACGAGGACGAGCTGGACGAGGACACGGAAGCCGAGGAGGAAGAGCTGGAGGACGCGGAGGAGGAGGAGGAGGGCGGATCCGGTCGCCTCGGCGGCTTCGCCATCGGGCTGACGCTGGGTGTGCTGGTCGGGGCCGGAGCGGCGCTGCTGCTGGCGCCCGCTTCAGGGAACGTCACCCGGCGGCGGCTGCGGCGGAAGCTCGACCACGCGCGCGAGATCGCGAGCGACGGGATCGACGAGCTGCGGAAACGGGCCCGCCGGGAGCTGCGGCGGCGCACCGAGTCGGCCGACAAGGCCTAGCGGATCCGCTCGAGCAGCGCCCCCGCCTCGCGCTTGTAGCTGGTGTCCGCCGCAAAACGGATGGGCGTCCGGGCGATGGCTCGCAACTGGATCGTGGCCTCGGCCTGCCGGTGCGTGGCGAGCTGCACTCGGGCGAGGTCCAGCCGGTGATAGATCCGGGTCGAATCCAGCGCCACCGCCCGGGCGAGCTCCCGGCCGGCTGCTTCCCAGCTCGCCTCCCGCATCACCCCTCCACCCAGAAAAGTGCGCGCGACCAGCCGCTCGAACCCCGAAAGCCTCATTACTTCATAGTTCCAGCGACCGAGCAGATGGTGGGCGCCATCGAGCAGGGAGTCGGCCGCGAGCGAGCGCAGGGCGAGGTCACGGATTTCAACGGCCGATCGCACGCGTTGCCGGATCCCCTGAGTCAGAGCGGTATTGCCCAGCACCAGGCCGAGCACGAAGAGCGCACGGGCATTGCCCGGCGCGAGCCGTACCGCGCGGCGGGCGTCGACCTGGGCGCGAGCCAACAGGGAATCGCGGTGGGTCCCGTCGAGCTGCTGGGCGATGTCGTTGAGCGCGGTGGCGGCTCGCCAGTTGGCCTCGACATCGCTCGAATCGCGAGCCAGAATGGCTTCGAAGCGCGGCAACGCCAGCGCCGGCTGCATCGCCGACAGCCGGATGCCTTCAGCCAGCAGGGAATCGCGTGCAGCTCCCTGGACCGCAAGAAATGCTGAGAGTGCGTAAGTTGTCAGCATGCTTCCGATCCCAAGGTTAATCGAGCGCAAGCGCGACGGACTCGCCCTCGAGCCCGAAGACTGGCGCGCCCTGGTGGCCGGCTATGTCGCCGGCGAAGTCCCCGATTATCAGATGAGCGCGCTCGCCATGGCGGTCGTCTGGCGGGGGCTCGCACCGGAGGAGCTGGCCGCGCTCACCGAGGCGATGCTGCACTCCGGAGCGTCGCTCGATTTCGGCGACTGGCAGGTCCCCCGCGTCGACAAACATTCGATCGGCGGGGTCGGCGACAAGACCTCGCTGCTGCTCGCCCCGATGCTCGCCTGCTGTGGTGTCGCCGTGCCGATGATCTCGGGTCGCGGGCTCGGGCACACCGGCGGCACGCTCGACAAGCTCGAGGCCATTCCGGGCTTCAACGTGCGGCTCTCGCTCGACCAGGCGATCGCCCAGGTCAAGCAGCTGGGGCTGGTGATGCTGGGGCAGACGCCGGAGATCTGCCCCGCCGACCGCAAGCTCTACGCCCTGCGCGACGTCACCGGGACGGTCGAGTCGATTCCGCTGATCTCCGCGAGCATCATGTCCAAGAAGCTCGCCGAGGGGCTGCACGGCCTGGTGCTCGACATCAAGACCGGCAGCGGCGCCTTCATCACCGATCCCGCGCAATCGCTGGTGCTGGCCCAGACCATGATCGGTATCGGCGAAGCGCACGGCTGCCGCACCGTCGCCCTTCCCACGGCGATGGACCGGCCGCCCCGCCAGGCCTGCCGCAACGCCCCCCAAGTCCCCGAATCGCCCGAAGGAACCCAGAGCAAGGGTCCGCCCGATCTGATGGAGGTGACCTACGCGCTCGGCGTGGAGATGCTGATCGTTTCGGGCCTCGAGCAAGAGCGCGGCGCAGCGCGGCAGCGGCTCGAAGCCACCGTCAGCTCCGGGGCGGCGCTCGACCGCTTCGCCAAAATGACGGCGGCGCAGGGCGGCGATCCCCACGTCGTGGACGACTATGCGCGGCTGCCGACCGCGCCGGTGATCGTCGGCTACAAGGCATCGCGCGACGCGGTGATCGCCGAGATTCCGCCCCGCAAGATCGGCCATGCGATCATCAGCCTCGGAGGGGGCCGCTCCAGGACCGACGACGTTATCGATCCCAGCGTCGGGCTGGTCATCTCCGTCAAGCCCGGCGACAAGGTGCGCCGGGGCGACACCCTCGCCGTCATTCACGCCAAGAGCCACGAGGACGCCGAGCGCACCCGTCACGTCCTCGACGAGGCGATCGGGCTCGGCGAGGCCGCGGCGCCGCGGCCGCTGCTTTCGGATCGGGTGACCGCGAAGGGCGTGGAGCGGCTAGACGTCCAGGTTTGACACGTAGCGCGCGTTCTGCTCGATGAACTGGCGCCGGGGCTCGACCCCGTCGCCCATCCGCCCGGCGAACCGCCTGGAGGCTTCCACGGCCTCCCCCAGCCGACCCCGCCGAAATGTTTGGG
>CAYNNS010000318.1:0-3908 GCA_964398345.1 uncultured Gemmatimonas sp.
ACACGAAATAGCTGTGTGGTCCTCGTATCCGCATCATGAACGATGAGATTCAATAGCTCTGCCTTTTCCTCATAGTTATAGGTCTCTTGCTCCGCCCAGCGATGGTTGTCGATCCAGTAGGTGAGGCTGCCCTTATTTCCCCCCCAGTTCTGAAACCCCGAGCCGTCTAGGCGAGCCGCTACGGGGTCTGGATAGCCATCTCCTGTAGGGTAATTTGTCCACTTCAGCCAGGAACCAGTTGATAACACCAAGGCGGATTCAATTGGCCGTGTTTTCTCACCGCCTATTCCGGCACCGACAAGCGGAGCGTTTGCCAGCTTTTGGAGAGTCACCCTCTCGATCGGGCATACAGATAATGCGCCCCACAACACCTGGGATGATGTCGTGGCATCAGGCTCGGTTACACACATGAAGGGCCCACACGGAGAGGCGGAGGGGCCCATAATGAGTTTCTACCTGAATATCATTGCCGTAGGACCTGTGGGTTCGGTGGTTCAGTCTGCCGCTTCCTACCCGGCAGTGCCTCACGAGAGTCACACTGACCAGCTGCTTCGGGCGGTTTTGTCTGGGGAGCGATTGGTGGGGGGGCTCTAGTGCAATTCCCTGTCCAACCCTGCAGGATTAACACCCGCGGAAAATCGGATCCAGATTCGAGCGGAACTTGGCCAAAGCCCGCCCCTTTTCTCACGGGAGAATCACCCGCGTCAGGCCCTTGAACAGCGTAAGAAAACCATACCGGGGGAGAAGCGCATGGGGTCCTGCAAAGCAACGCGCCCCGGGGTTAGCCGGGGCGCGAGCTCGACCTGATCGGGGGGAGAGAGGAGAGCCGACCAGACCTTAGTTCTTGCGACGCCGCTTGATGAAACCAGCACCTGCCAGCCCAACCAACCCAGTGGCCATGAGCGTGAGGCTCAGGGGCTCGGGAGTAATCTCGGTGGGGGGGCTGCCGGTATCCGATGCCCCGCAATTCTCCTCGAACCCAGTTGGCGTTGGGATTACGTTGCCATCTGCGTCCCTGTTCTGGGCCGTGGAGCCGCTGTACCCGATACACATTTTGCTCGAGCAGTCCTTCCGGCCGCTGCCGCCGCCCTGAACGTGGAAAGCGACGACGGCATTGGTGAGGTCAAACGAGCCGGAGGTAAGGCGGAATTTGAAGGTGATCGTCTCGCCGATGAAAAGCCCGTCGCCACCAACCTTGGTCGCGCCTTGCGGCGCAGTACCGGTGTACTTGGTATCGTTTTGGGTGTTGTCGACGCTCCAGGTCCCGCCGCTTCCGTCGGTTGGGGTGTAGCAACTCACGGTGGCCTGCGGGCACGGGTTGGTAAAGGCAGCGAGCAAGCCATTACTGGCGTTGAACCAGCCGATTCGGCCGAAGAACTGTCCGCTGTAGCTGCCGCCGGTGTTGGTAACCGTCATGGTGAGGAGACCACCGCTGACGCTGGCGGTGACCGTTGCGCAGGACACGAACGTAGTACCGCCACAGAAGTTCGTGACTGACCAGGTGGTTGCTGTCGGAGCAGAGGCCCGGGCTTGCGGCGCGGCGGCGAGCAATCCGACAGCCAAGCCTAAGGAGAAACGGGTAACGGCTTTCACGTGATTTCCTCTTGCTTAAAGGCTTTACCTGCGCCTGTTGATCATCCCTTGCGATTTCCCGACGCTTGCTTCAGTCCAGCTATCGTCAGCGACCCGAGCAGCGTGAAATACACCACCGTTTGAATCGCCGTCTTCAGCATCCCTCGTTGCAACAGCGAGTGCGCCGGTTCGTTGGGCACGGCCCTGAGGGCCAGTGGTACATCCAAGGCGAACATGATACCCAGCGCCAGCACTGCCAAGGCCAGGATCGCCAGAACAACCGTCAACGCAAGCACAACTCTGCGACGACCGCGTGCGACTCCCGACGCGAACACCAGTGACAGTCCGACGATGGTGAGCGGCAAGTTCTCCATGGTGGTCGACGCGATGCCAAATTCCCACTCTGGAGTGCCGAATTTGATCGGGTACCACGCTATGCCGATGTCGGACAGTCCAACCACAGCAAAGAGAATCCCCGTCCAACCGAGGTATTTCCAAGCCGATTCCGGCGCCTCGGCCAGGGACCGAGTTACCGCGGGCGGGGGCTCGTTGATGAGGATCGGACGTCCCATCACGGCCACCGGCTGGGAGTTATGGTCTGCCCCGTTGAGTTTCTTCGCATGAATCAAGCCTTGACATCATGTCATCTTGAATTGGGATAATACTTTACTCATTAATGAGTTACAACATTGGATCGTTTCCGTCAGCAAGCCACTGCTGAGTCGCCGCAACAACAAGGTTGCCACAGGTTTGTCCACCTCACCCCCCGACTGACGGTGACTGAATTACCGCTCTCCCTCCGCACTCGCAATCCCCCTACTTTTTTCTTAACGTCGGCTGCACGGTGACGTCGCGGCTGCATGCGGTTGCGTGGTGTCGCGTGCTCCCGCGCGCTCGCAAGATGCGGCTGAGAATTCCCTCCGCTGATCCGGGTCGGGAAGCACCGGCAGGAGGTTGGCTTACGGCACTACACTTGCGGTCCCAACCCCCAATGCTCAGAGCAACTTACGCGTGCAAGCGCTGCTCGACTCGCGGCTTTTCGCTGGTCGAGGCGATGGTCGTCGTGGTGATTCTCGGCGTCCTCACGTTCATCCTCGTGCCGCGCATCGAGCCGCTCGTCGCTTCGCGCGCCGTCGCGTCCGCACGCGCCGGGTTCACGACGCTCTACTCCCGCGCGCGCGTCGCGGCGGTGCAGAATCGCCGCCCCGCCACGGTCACCGTCGATCAGAACATGATGTCGGCGGTGATCTCGCTCGCGGGTGGCGGCACCCAGGGCATCGGCGGGGCTATCCGCTTCGATTCGACGTACGGCGTCACCGCCACAGCATCACCCACATCAGTGACCATCCAGCCGACCGGTCTCGTGACCGGCGGGTTGCCATTCCAGCTTGTTCTGATCCGCTCCAACGCGGCGGACACCGTCCGCATCACCGACCTCGGCAGGGTCCAGTGAAGCAGTCCGAGCGCGGTCTTACCCTTATCGAGATCCTGGTCGCGATCGTGATTCTCGGGATCGGCTTGCTGGTGCTGGCCGGCGGCTCGGTTGCGGTTACCCAGAACCTTACGGGCAGCGGCCTGTCGTCGGTGGCGAGCGCCCGCGCGCAGGCCAAGCTCGATGAGCTCCGCACCATCGGTGCGTCCACCAATCCCTGGTGCGGCTCGGCCAATTTCACGGGCTCGGTGGCGGCGCAAACCTTCGGCAAGATCACGCTGAGCTGGACCATCACACCCAACGCCGGCGCCGAGCGTGTCGTCCGAGTCATTACCTCCTACACACTCCCGGGCGGCAGGACCCGAACGGATACGCTGCGGGGTATCGTCGGATGCTGAAGCGCCGCGGCTTTACCCTCATCGAGCTGCTGGTGGCCGTCGTCCTGCTCGGGATCGTGGGGCTGACGGTGGCGCGGGTGCTCACGTCCATGCTGCGGGTTACGCAGGCGCAGGTGCAGCTGGCGCGCTCGCAGGGCACCGCCCGCACCGGGTCGCTGGCCCTGCCAAGCGAGTTCCGGGAAATCGGCTACGACACGATTCCGGGGGCTGCGAACCAGAGTGACCTGATTGCGATCGCGGCGCACCGGCTCACCTTCCGCGCCATGCGCGGCATGGGTGTCAGCTGCAACGCGACGTTCAATGGACCGGGTGTGCCCCCCAGCATGGACGCGATTTGGGTCCGGAAGCCGACGTGGGGAATGAACGCTGTTCCCGCCGCTAGGGACAGTCGACTGATTTTGGTCGCAAACTACCGGGAACCAGGGCCCACAGCGTAATCGAGGTCGACAGAGCCGCGCCCGCCGCGTCCAAGGCCGGCAGCCCCAGATGGCCGAAGACCAGCGCGC
>CAYNNS010000319.1:0-3903 GCA_964398345.1 uncultured Gemmatimonas sp.
GCTGCCCCGGCCTTCCAAGGCCGGGGTGCTGCAGGAAACCACCATCGGGGTCTATCCCCGGCTGGAGGCCGAGGGCGGCCAGTCCTGGGGCAATCATCGCAGCGGCGGCCTGATCCGGGCGCGCAGCGCCGACGAGTCGACCGCGCTCAAGCTGGCAAACGGCAGGGCGCGGCGCAACGGTATCGAGACCCAGCTGCTGTCGCCGGCCGAGGCGAGGCGCCTGGCGCCGGTCCTGGCCGAGCCCGTCGCGGCCCGGAGCCCGGAGCAACTAAACCGCTGACCCTCGAGCGGCGGACGGGGGCCGGGGGGGTACTGGTGGCCGGTGTCGCGCTGCTGGTGTGCCTGACCGGCCTGCACAATCAATTCACCCAGGACGACCTCCCCCTCATCGCGCAAAACCAGCGGCTCCACGCGCTCGCCAACTGGCGCGCGATCGTGAGCTCGCCGTTCTGGCCGCCGCCCTATTCCGAAGACCTCTACCGCCCGCTCACGGCGCTGCTGCTCGGCGTCGAATGGGCGCTGGGGAAGGGCGGGCCGCTGCTCTTCCGGGTCGTGAGCGGCCTGCTCTACGCCGGCGCCGCCGTCGCGGTGCTGGGACTCGCGCGCCGGCTGCTGCCGATCGGCCTGGCCGCCATGGTCGCGCTGCTCTTCGCCGCGCATCCGGTGCACGTGGAAGCGGTGGCGCTGGGAGCGGGGCAAAGCGAGCTGCTGGTGGGGATCTTCGCGGTGGCCGCGGTGGCGCGCTACCTCGGACGGCGGCAGGGTGCCGGGTTAGGGGCCGGCGACTGGCTCCTGCTCGGAGCGCTCTACCTCGCCGCCTGCTGCTCCAAGGAGCATGGCCTGGTGCTGCCCGGGCTGCTGCTCGCCGCCGAAGTCCTGCTGCTGCGCGGGCCCTGGCGCGAGCGCAGCCGGAGGCTGCTGCCGGGATATCTCTTCCTGCTCGCCCTGGGCGGGCTCTATCTGCTGGCCCGGGCGGCGGTGCTGCCGGGCAATCTCGCCGGCAGCTTCACCGCCGACGCGCTGCTTGGCGTAGCGTTGCCGGGGCGGGCGCTCACCGTGTTGCGCATCGTGCCGGAGTGGGCCCGGCTCCTGCTCTGGCCGGTGCATCTCCAGGCGGATTACTCGCCGCAGGAACTCGTCGCCTCGACCGGGCTGGGTCCCAACGAGGTGCTGGGCGCGGCGCTGCTCGCCGGGACCGTGCTGGCGGTGTGGATGACGCGGCGCCGGGCGCCGGTCATAGCCTTCGGCCTCTGCTGGACCGCGATCGCGCTCTTCCCGGTGAGCAATCTCCTGGTCCCCACGGGAATCGTCCTCGCCGAGCGCACGCTGCTGCTGCCGAGCGTCGGAGTGCTGCTGGCGCTCGGGGGCGTGCTGCAGCTCGTCTGGCGGCCTCGGATTGCTCCGGTCCTGGTTGCGGCCACCGCGGCGCTCGTCCTGGCAGGGGTGGCCCGGAGCGCCGAGCGCCAGACCCTGTGGCACGACGAAACCACATTCAGGATACGCAGCGTGGCCGATGCACCGCTCAGCTGGCGCACCCAGCTCTCGTATGGGACGGCGCTGCTCGAACAGGGAGCGGAGGAACAGGGCCTCGCCGCGTATCAGCGGGCGCTCGAGCTCGCGCCTCCCGAGCGGAGCTGGCGGGTGCGCAACGATCTCGCGCAGCGCTATTTCGCGAGTGGAGACAGCAGGAGCGCGGTGGAGCAGCTCCTCGCGAGCCGGGCGGCCAACCCCGAAGTCGAGGAGACCTGGCAATACCTGGTGCTGGGGTACCTGACGCTCGGGGATTACTCGCTGGCGGGCGCGGAGGCCGACTCGGCCCTTGCGCTTGGGTACTCGGGCCAAACGTTCCGCGAGCTCCGCGCACTGGCCGACTCCGCGGCTCGAGCCCACGTGCCGCCCGGAGGGATCAGGCTACGGGTGCGGTAGGCTAGGGGTGCTTGATCAGTTTCACCAGAATGGCGCCGCCGTCATGGCCGGAGCCGTATTCCATCACCGCCTTGTTCGGTGTGAGGTAGCGAACCTCCTCCACCGCTTTGGTCGAGATGCCCTTGAGCACGTCAGGATCACCTGACTTCATCCCGTCAATGTAGACCACCGGCAGCACTGCCCCCCCGGACATTACGTCCGTAGGACCGCGATTCAATACGGTTAGAAAGTGTGGTCGCAGGTGCCTGACGGCCTGGTAGAGATCGGGTGCGCTGACATCCTCATTGACCAGCTCGGTTCGCGTGATCAGGTCGCGGTCCTTCCTGGGTTCCTTCTGGGCCAGGGCGGCAGCCGGTGCCAGCAGCGCCCCAAACGTCACTAGGGACAGCAGGCAGGTTGCTTGGGATACTTGCATCTTGGGGCCCTCCTAAGACTTCCAGCGCCTGAATGGCTACGGCTGCTTGATGAGCTTCACCAGGATTGCGCCGCCCTCGTGGCCGAGCCCGTAGTCCATCTCGGCTTTGGTCGGGGTGAGGTAGCGGACTTCCTCGACGTTCTTCGTCGCGATCCCCTTGAGCACGTCGGGTTCACCCGTCTTCATGCCATCGACGTAGACCACCGGCAGGGAGATAACCGCATCGCTCCTACCCGGGCAGTCCCGTTGCAGCACCGCGTCACAGGGTGGGCCACCGTTGGCGCCGGGCTTTATGCCGACGCTGCTGGGCCCACGATTCAGCACGGTGAGAAAGTTGGGCCGCAGCCGCTTGACGGCCTGGTACAGATCGGGGGACTTGTCGGCTGCTTCGAGCAGCTCGTCACGCGTAATCAGGTCGCGATCCTTCTTGGGCTTGCCCTGGGCTTGGAGAGTGGGTATCAGGAGGGCGCCGAACGATACTGAAGCCAGCAGGCGGGTCACGAAGCGAAGTGTGCGCATGGAAGCCTCCTGGGGGCAATTCTAGCGCCTCCAAGACCATCTTGAAACTCGAAGGGCCGCCGGGTGCTCCCGACGGCCCTTCGCTGCTACCGAGCTGCACAGACGGCCTCAATGCGCCGCGCCTAGCACCGGGTGCAGGTACGCGGGGGACGGCGGTCCCAGACGAAGATCACCGCGGGTGTGCTCGCGGTACCGCCCTGGCTGCCTGCGACCGCGCGCGGGAAGATGAGGGCCGTGATTCCCGAGCCGGCGACGTTTGTGCCGGGTAGGGCGTCGGTGTCGATAGCCTCAGCGAGTCCGAGCGGGGCTGCGCCGCTGGCCAGTGCCGCGCCCGCCGTACTGCCGCCCGTAGGACGGAAGTCGACCGTGTAGGCGGCGGCGGAAGTCGCGATGTTCTGATACGCCGAGGCCGTGATGGGAGAGACGCTGGTGAACGTCGCCGCGGGAGCGCCGATGCCCTGGGCCGCCGTAAAGACCCGCACGTCGAGGACGCCGTTGGCTGCCGCAGCGCAGATGCCGGGGAGACACGAGTTGATGATGCGGAACGCGACCTGCGCACCGGGATCCGCCGGGTCATCGGTGATCCGGGTGATCTGCATCGCCGGAGCATTCCCGGTGCGGGAATAGCCCCAGAGGATGTAGGTGTAGAGCTTCCCGGCCTCGAGGACCTCGTTGTTCAGGTCGGCGACCACGGTCTGGGCCGTCGCGAGCTGCGTCGCCCCGGGATCGGTCGAGGTTGGGGTCCGGAACACCGTGAAGTGCCGGGTGCCGGCCCGCGCGTTCTTGTAGTACAAGAGCGTCGTGCTCTTGAACGTCACGTTGTAGAACTGGCTGTTCTCGACGATGTCGACCGGCCGGAAGTCCATGGCACCGGTGTCCGGGACCGCGTTGATGAACCGGATGCCGGCGGTCGGAATGTCTTCCGTCTTGACCACCGTGGCCGGGTTGCACGCGGCCACGACGCCGGCGCCGAGGAGCATCGCGATGGGAAAGAGGTTTCGCATTACGGACTCCCTAGAGGTTGAGTGCTACGGTCGTCCCAG
>CAYNNS010000320.1:0-3876 GCA_964398345.1 uncultured Gemmatimonas sp.
GAGGAAGAGGACGAGGAGCCGGCCGCGGAACGTGCGCGGTCCTCCCTGCAGCCGGGTGAGGAAGCGCCGGACCAGGGCGCCGTCGCCGCCACCGCCCACGTCGCGGAGCAGGACGTCGTAACCGGAAAAGTCCGCGGGAAATCCCGGCACAAACTCCGTGGGATGCAGCCGCACGTAGCGATTGACCCCCGCGGCGAATCCTTCGTAGACCTCGCGGGTCGGCTGATCCAGCTCCGCATAGCGCCCGCGCACCTGGTTGGCGAGGTGCCGGGCGAGGAAGTCGCTCTCGATGCTGTCGTGCCCGAACACGCGTGCCAGCGTGCCCCGCTCGCGCAGCAGCCCCTGCGCCACCATCGTGCCGTAGTCCTCGAGCTGCACCCACGCGAGCCCGTAACCGTACGCCTTGAGGTCCTGCGCGCGGATGTGGGGGACGCCATAGGCGGTCCGGATGATCTCGACCCGCGCGGAGAGATCGGGTTGCTGCTGCAGGGCGGCCAAGAGGAGAAGCATGGGGGTCAGGGGATCAGGGAATGAGGGAATCAGGGAGTCTTCCCAACCATACTCAGCAGCCACTGGTGCAGCGCGGGGTTCCCGGCGACCACCGCTGAGTGCTCCACTCCGATGTCGCGGCCGCCGAGATCGGTCACGATGCCGCCGGCCTCTCGAATCAGCAGCACGCCCGCGCACATGTCCCACGGCGCCAGCATCAGCTCCCAGAAGCCGTCGAGGCGTCCCGCGGCGACGTCGGCAAGATCGAGGGCGGCCGAGCCCGCACGGCGCACGCCGCTCGTGGTGGGGAGAATCCTCCGGAATTGCTCGAGGTAGGCCTCCAGACGGTCCATTTGCTTGAACGGATAGCCCGTGCCGAGCAGCGCATGGCCCGGGTCGCTGACGCTGGAGACCGACAGCCGGTGGTCACCGAGCCAGGCGCCCTCGCCGCGTACCGCGCCGTAGAGTAGCTCGCGATTCACGTCCAGCACCGCCGCCGCTTCCAGGACGCCATCGATCGCCGCGGCGATCGATACCGCGTACTGGGGATAGCCGTGCAAGTAGTTCGTGGTTCCATCCAGCGGGTCGACCACCCAGACCAGCCCCTGCCGGACCAGCTCCGGGCTCGACTCCTCCCCGATCATCCGCGATCCTGGCGCTCCCTTGCCCAACACCTCGGCGATCAGCCGTTCGGCGGTGCGGTCGACTTCGGTTACCCAGTCGTGGCGGCCCTTGGAGATCGCGGTCGGGCGGTCGGGCAGTCGGGCGGACTGTCCTCCCAGCGACCGCCGGTCCGTCTGACCGCCTGACCGCCTGATATACTCACCGGCCCGCTCCGCGGCAGCCGCGGCCAAACGCAGTAAGTCCAAGGAAGAGTTCATCTTGCAACGGTTGAGTGAGCTAGGTAGCTTGCCCTCAATGGATCGAATATTCTCGGGCATTCAACCGACCGGCGACCTGCACATCGGGAACTGGCTCGGTGCGGTGCGCAACTGGGTCAAACTCCAGACCCAGTTCGATTCGATCATCTGCATCGTCGATCTCCATGCGATCACGTTGCCCTACGATATTCCCGCCCTGGTCGCGCGCACCCGCGACATGGCGATCGGGCTGCTGGCCGCGGGTATCGACCCCGAGCGTGCCATCCTTTTCGTGCAGTCACAGGTACCAGAACATGCCGAGCTCAACTGGCTGCTTACGACGGTGGCGCCGCTGGGTGAGCTGGAGCGCATGACGCAATTCAAAGATAAGAGTGAGAAGATGGAGAGCATTTCCGCCGGGCTGCTCTGCTATCCGGTGCTCCAGGCCGCCGACATCCTGCTCTATCGCGCCAACAAGGTACCGGTCGGCGAGGACCAGGTGCAGCACCTCGAGCTCTCGCGCGAGATCGCGCGGCGCTGGAACGCGATGTACGGCGCGGACTTCTTTCCCGAGCCGCAGCCGCTGCTCACGCCGGCGAGCCGCATCAAGGGCCTCGACGGCAAGGCCAAGATGTCGAAGAGTCTGGGCAACACCATCGGGATCCTGGAGTCACCCGAGGAAATCTGGGAGAAGCTGCGTCCCGCGGCCACCGACCCCGCGCGCGTAACCCGCAAGGACCCGGGCACGCCGGAAATCTGCAACCTCTACGCGCTGCATCAGTATTTCTCGACCCCCGCGACGGTCCAGGAAGTCGCCCAGAAGTGCCGCAGCGCGGGCTGGGGCTGTCTCGATTGCAAGCGCCGGCTCGCCGACGCCCTGATCGAGACCCTGACGCCGATCCGCACGCGGGCCGCCGAGCTCAAGACTCGGCCGGCGGAAGTGGATGCGATGCTGACCCGGGGTGCCGGCCGGGCCAAAGCGATCGCCCGGCAGACGCTGGCCGAGGTGAAGCGTCGCATGGGCTTCTACGGCGTGGAGACCGCCTGATGCCGGCCGCACCGATCGAGCGGATCATCAAGGCGGCGGTGGAGCGCGGCGCCAGCGACCTGCACATCAAGGCGGGCGATCTCTTCCGCGCCCGGATCGACGGCAAGCTGGTGCCGCTCACCAAGCAGCGCCTTACGCCCGAGCAGACCCGCGCCATCGCGCTCAAGCTCATGATCACGGACGAGGATCGCGCGCGGCTCGACAGCTTCAAGGACTACGACTGCTCCTGGGGCATGCCGGGCGTGGGTCGCTTCCGGGTCAACGTGCTGCGGCAGCGCTCCTCGATCATGATCGTGATGCGGGTGATCCCGTTCGCGGTCCCCACGCTGGAGCAGCTCGCCCTGCCGGGCGGGCTGGCGCAGCTCACCGAGCACAAGTCGGGGCTGATCCTGATCGCCGGGACCACGGGGAGCGGCAAGAGCTCCACGCTCGCGGCGATGCTGAACCACATGAACCAGTCGCAGCAGCGCCACGTCGTCACCATCGAGAACCCGATCGAGTTCCTGCACCGCGACCTCTCCTGCTCGCTCACCCAGCGCGAAGTCGGCGTGGATACCGAGTCGGTCGGGGTGGGGCTCCGCGCCGCGCTGCGCCAGGATCCCGACGTCATCGTGGTGGGGGACCTGCGCGACCAGGAGACCCTCGAGACCTCCATCAAGGCCGCCGAAACCGGCCGCCTGGTGCTGAGCGCGCTGCCGACGCCAGATGTGCTCGCCACGGTGACCCAGGTGCATTCGATGATGCGCCCCGACGAGCGCGACATCGGCCGGGTTAGGTTCGCCGAGGTGCTGCTGGCGATCGTGGCGCAGCAGCTGCTGCCGCGCAGCGACGGTTCCGGGCGGGTCGCGGCGGTCGAGATCCTGGTCACCACGCCGCTGATCCGCGACGTGCTCAAGGACCCCGCCCGGCTCAACGAGCTTCGCACCCTGATCTCCGAGGGCCGCGGCAAGAGCGGCATGCAGACCTTCCAGCAGCACGTGAGCGAGCTGGCGACCGCCGGCGTGATCTCGCAGGAGACCGCGCGCGCGGTCGCGGCGGAGCGCAGGAGCAGGAGCCGGAAGGCCGACTAGTGTTCGGTCCGGAGCTCTCCTGCCTCGTCGTCGTCGGCGCGCAATGGGGCGACGAGGGCAAGGGCAAGCTGGTGGACGTCCTCGCCGACCAGGCCGACGTCGTGGTGCGCTACCAGGGCGGCGCCAACGCCGGGCACACCGTGGTCGTCGGCGATTCGCAGTTCGTGCTGCGGCTGATTCCCTCCGGCATTCTCAATCCGCGCGCAACCTGCATCCTCGGCAACGGCGTGGTGATCGATCCCACGGCGCTGCTGGAGGAGCTCGACGGCCTGGCGAGCCGCGGCGTCGCCGCCGAGGGCAGGCTCGTCGTCTCGGATCGGGCGCACCTCGTCCTCCCCTACCCCAAGCTGCTCGATGTCGCCGGGGAACGCCGGCAGCAAATCGGTTCCACCGGGCCGGGGCGCCGCCC
>CAYNNS010000321.1:0-3871 GCA_964398345.1 uncultured Gemmatimonas sp.
CGGGTCGCCGCACTCTGGGTATCGCACGAGTTTCTTCCCCTGGTCGGCATCCGTCCGATCCTCGGCACCACGTTCTCGCTGGAGCAGGACCAGCCGAATAGTCCCCTCGTGGCTCTCATCGGCGAGGATCTCTGGACCGAGCGTTATCACCGAGACCGGAACGTGATCGGTCGCACCATTCGGGTGCAGGGTTCTCCCACCACGATTGTCGGCGTGCTGGGCCGCTCGGCCGACTTCGGTACGCTCCAGGTGCTGGGCGCGGCGGCGTATCGGCGCGGCTTTGCGGACCGAGGGGGGCGCATCCGCCTCGATCTCTGGACCCCGCTTCGAGCACGCCGGGACAGTCAGCGCGGCAGTCATCCGATCTTTGTCGTCGGCCGACTGGCCCCTGGCGTCAGCGTGGCCCAGGCCCGCCAGGAAATGGAGAGCATCACCGCCGACCTCGAGAAGGCCTATCCCGAGGAGAATGACGGGCGCGGCGCCAACGTGGAGCCTTTGGCCGCGGTGGTATTCGGTGGGGTGAAGCCCGCGCTCCTGGTCCTGGTGGGCGCGGTGGTACTGGTCCTCCTGGTCGCTTGCGCCAATGTGGCCAACCTGCTTCTGGCGCGCGGTGCGACGCGCATGCGGGAAGTTACCGTCCGCTCGGCGCTCGGCGCGAGCATGGGTCGACTCACTCGTCAATTCCTGGTGGAAAGTGCCGTGCTGACCGGGATCGGCGTGCTCTTCGGACTCGGGCTCGCCATGGTCGGATTGAAAGCGCTGCTGGCGCTGGCTCCCGGAACCATTCCCCGCGTGGGAGGCGTGCACATTGACGCACGGGTCCTGGCCGTCACGCTCGTCGTGGCAGGCGTGGTGGGTCTCACGTTCGGGATCGTGCCAGCGGTCCAGGCCCGCGGCAGCAAGGCGGTTTCCCTGGTGAACCGGCCGCGCGGAGCAACGACAGGGAAGGAGCATGGCCGGCTCCGTTCGGGGCTGGTCATCGCGGAGCTTGCCCTGGCGGTCATGCTCATGGCCGGGGCGGGACTCCTGATCAAGAGCCTCTGGCTGCTCTACCACGTCGACGCGGGCTTCCAAGTCGCGGGAGTGCTCAAGGCAGAGTTCCAGCTTCCACGGAGCTATCCGCAGCGGACGGAGGATTTTCCGCGTTGGCAGGAGATCCGACGCTTCAACTCCGAGGTCAGCGTGCGGCTGGCGGCGCTGCCCGGCGTGACGTCAGTAGCCATCGCGGGGGCCCACCCGCTGGAAGCGGGATACACGTCTTCGATCGTGGTGCCGGGCCGGGAAGCCGAGGCGGCGGATTGGCCGGAGCCCTCGATCCGGATGGTCGACGCGGGTTACTGGCGCACCCTGCGGGTCACCCTCCTCGAAGGCCGGGAGCTCAAGGCGTCGGACGATCTCGCCGCTCCGCCCGCGGTCGCGATCAATCGCACGGCTCGCGAGCGCTTCTTCGGCCATGGGCAGGCGCTGGGCCAGCGCATCCGGCTCTGGGGTGCCGACCGCTCGGTGGTCGGCGTGGTGGCGGACGAGCGGTTCCACGGGCTGGCGGAGCCCGTGTCGCCCGCGATCTACCTGCCCGCCGGCCAGGCTCCCATTCCGAACGGAAGCATTCTGATTCGCGTCGTGGGCGACCCGGCGGCCAGTGTCCCGGCGCTGCGGCGGGTGATCCGGGAGATCGAGCCCCAGGTGGCGCTTTCCGGCGTGGAGCCGATGACGGAGACGCTGACTCAGTCACTCTCCCAGCGACGATTCACCATGCTGGTGCTCGGCACCTTCGCGGCCGAGGCGCTGGCGCTGGCGATCGTGGGGGTGCATGGCGTGTTGAGCTATACGGTCACCCAACGCCAGCGCGAGATCGGGATCCGGATGGCCCTGGGTGCGGATCGCCAGCGCGTGGGGCGACTGGTGGTGGGGCAGGGAATGCGGCTCGCGGTTTCCGGGTTATTGATCGGGGTGCTCGGAGCGCTGGCGTTGAGCCGGGTGCTGACGGCATTGCTTTATGGCGTGCGTCCCGGTGATCCGGTCACCCTGCTCAGCGTCGCCGGCGGCCTCGGCGCGGTGGCTCTCCTGGCGAGCTGGCTTCCGGCCCGGCGGGCCGCCCGCGTGGATCCGATGGTGGTGCTCAACCAGGAGTAGCGCGCGGGGGCTTGACGAATCGCGGACTTCCCTGAATACTTCACCTGAACATTTCAGGGAAGTGCGATGCCGCGCGCCGAGCTCGACCTCCTGCAGGGAACCCTCGATGTCCTGGTCCTCAAGGCCCTCTCCTGGGGGGCCCGACACGGGCACGCTGTGGCCACCTGGATCCGCGCCACGACCGAGGACGATCTCAACATCGAAGACGGCGCCCTCTACACCGCGCTGCACCGTTTGGAAAAGCGCGGCCTGATCGAAGCGGAATGGGGGCTCTCCGATAACAATCGCCGGGCCAAGTACTACGAGCTGACCGACACCGGGCGTCGCGAGCTGCGCCAGAGCACTGCGCGCTGGTCGCGCTATGCCGACGCGGTATTCAAGGTGCTGCGGGCCAACGGCTACGCTCCGGCGCGCTGACCCAGCACTGCTATGGCCATTCCAGGACTGCGTCGCCTCTTCCGACTGGTTACCCGCCCGGCCTCCGTCGAAGCGGAGGTCGACGCCGAGCTCGAGTTCCATCTTGAAGCCGAGACCGCGCGCCTCGTGGCCGGAGGTATGCGGCCCGACGCGGCTGCGCAGGAGGCCAGACGGCGCTTTGGGGACTTACCCCATACCCGGAGGCTCCTCGTGACCATCGATCACCAGCGCCGCGGCCGGCAGCGCCGCGCCGGCTGGCTCGAGGACGTGCGGCAGGATCTCGGCTATGCGCTGCGGGGCTTCCGGCGTCAGCCGGCCTTTGCCGCGCTCGTGATCGGGACTCTGGGCCTCGGCATCGGCGCCAACGCGACAATGTTCTCGATCGTCGATCGCATGCTGTTCCGCATGCCCGTGTATTTGCACACCCCGGCGCAGTCCGACCGGGTCTACCTGCACCAGCCCAGCGAAGACGGCGGGGAGCGCATCGACCACAACATCAGCTATCACCGCTACCGCGACCTGGTTGAGCGGTCACACACGTTGAAGGGGGGCGCGGCGTTCTTCGACTCCGATCGCATCGTAGGCACCGGTGAGGCCGCACGTGAGCTCACCGTTTCGCTGGTGACCGCGAGCTTCTGGGGAATGTTCGACATGCGGCCCACGCTCGGTCGTTTCTTCACTGCGGCGGAGGATGCGCCTCCCGGGGGCACCGCGGTGGCGGTGCTGGGCTACGGCTATTGGCAATCGGCTTTTGGCGGCCGTTCCGATGTGCTCGGAAAGGCTTTGTACCTGGGCACGCGACTCTACAGCATCGTCGGCGTCGCACCGCGGGGGTTCGAGGGTCTTTCGCTCCGTCAGGTTGCGCTCTTCATCCCGATTACCGCGGGAGCCTTCGACGACGTCACTGACCGCTATGCCGAGAGCTATGGCTTCTCCTGGCTCGAGATTCTGCTGCAGCGCCGCCCCGGTGTATCGCGCTCCGTCGCCGAGGCGGACCTCACGCTCGTGTATCAGCAGAGCCTCGCGGCGCAGCCGCGCTCGGATTCTTCCCGGGTCGCCCGCTCGCGGGTGGAGCTGGCTCCCGTGCTGTACGATCGAGGTCCCAGACGGCGCAGCGAGGCCCGAGTGGCCATCTGGCTTGCGGGCGTCGCGGTGGTGGTGCTGCTGATCGCGTGCGCCAATGTGGCCAATCTGTTGCTCGCACGGGCCCTGCGCCGCCGGCGGGAAATCGGGGTGCGCCTGGCGCTGGGCGTTGCGCGCGGCCGGCTGCCCCGGCCGGTGCTCACGGAAAGCACCGCGCCCGCGCCGCCCGGCCGCGGGG
>CAYNNS010000322.1:0-3859 GCA_964398345.1 uncultured Gemmatimonas sp.
CGTGCGGCCCGAACATCATCAGCGACGGCCACCACCAGCGGTTGAGCGCGTCCTGGGCCATCGCTTTCTGCGCGGGCGTGCCGGCGGCCAGCGTCGCCAGAATCTCGTAGCCCTGGCGCTTGTGGAAGTTCTCTTCCCGGCAGATCCGCACCATCGCGCGGGCGTAGGGACCGTAGGAGGCGCGCGCCAGCATCGTCTGATTCACGATCGCGGCGCCGTCGACCAGCCAGCCGATGGCGCCCATGTCCGCCCAGGTGAGCGTGGGGTAGTTGAAAATGCTGGAGTACTTCGCCGTGCCGGCGAGCAGCTGATCCACCAGGTCGGCGCGGTCGACGCCGAGCGTCTCGGTACCACAGTAGATGTAGAGTCCATGCCCGGCTTCATCCTGCACTTTGGCGAGCAGCGCCAGCTTGCGGCGGAGACAGGGGGCGCGGGTGATCCAGTTGCCTTCGGGCAGCATGCCGACGACTTCGGAATGGGCGTGCTGCGACATCATCCGGATCAGCTGCTTGCGGTAGCGCTCCGGCATCCAGTCCTTGGGCTCGATACTCTCCCCCCGCACGATCCGCGCCTCGAACTCGGCCAGACGGGCTGGATCTTCGGGAGGAGCAGCGGAGGGTGTGGGCGTCATGGGGTCCCGGTTCTCAGTCCGATTCGCTTATTGCGCAAGGACTTACGATAATGAAATATATCCCGTTCGATCCGGCCCCACGAAGGAGCGCGCGTGAGCAACTCTGACGTCCTCACCGCAGGCGTCGTTCACAGCCAGGTCCAGGACGGAATCGCGACGGTACGTTTTGGCCATCCCAAGGGCAACTCGCTGCCGCGAGCGCTGCTCGAGGAGCTGGCGGAAACCATCGCCCGGCTGGGGACGGACCCCGCGTCCCGGGTGATCGTGCTGACGAGCGAGGGCAGCGGACCCTTCTGCGCGGGGGCCTCGTTCGACGAGCTCAAGGCGGTGCGCGACGCCGCGGCGGGGCAGCGTTTCTTCTCGGGCTTCGCGCAGGTGATTCTGGCGATGGTGCGGGCCCCGAAATTCATCCTAACCCGCGTGCAGGGCAAGGCCGCAGGGGGCGGCGTCGGTCTCATCGCCGCATCGGACTATGCCCTCGCCGTGGCCGGCGCCGACCTCAAGCTCAGCGAGCTCGCCCTGGGGCTCGGCCCCTTCGTTGTCGGCCCGGTGATCGAGCGCAAGGTGGGGCTCGCCGCCTTCGCCGGCCTCGCCGTCGACGCCGACTGGCGCGACGCGGCCTGGGGGGAGCGGCACGGCCTCTACAGCGAAGTGCTCGACACCCCCGTCGCCCTCGATGCCCGGGTGCGGGATCTCGCGCGCAAGCTCGCCGGGTTCAGCCCCGACGCCATGCGCCAGCTCAAGAGCGCTTTCTGGGAAGGCACCGGGCACTGGGACGAGCTGCTGCGCGAGCGCGCCGCGATCAGCGGGGCGCTGGTGCTCTCCGAGTTCACGCGCCGGGCGATCGGCGGGTAGGCCGCCCAGGCCGTATACTTGAACCCCGAATTCCGCGAGGCCGTGCGTCCCATGTCCGTGGCAACCCAGCTTCCGACTCTCGTGCTGCTGCTCGCTCCGGTGGTGCTCCCGGCGCAGGCCACTCCCCCGTGCGCCCAGCATGCCCGTGACTGCCCGGCGCCGCCGGTGGTGAAGCCGGGACCGGCCGGCGCGCCGGTCGCGCCATCGGCGGACGCGATCGTGCTGTTCGACGGGAAGGACCTCTCGAAGTGGAAGGCCGGCAACGGCGGTCCGGCGAAGTGGAAGGTGCAGGACGGCTATATGGAAGTGGCGGCAGGCACCGGCGCGATCGAGACGGCGCAGGGCTTCGGCGACGTGCAGCTGCACGTGGAGTGGATGACCCCTAACCCGCCCGAGGGCTCCGACCAGGACCGCGGCAACAGCGGCGTCTTCCTGATGGGCCGCTACGAGCTGCAGGTGCTCGACTCCTACGGCAACATCACCTATCCCGACGGCCAGGCGGCGGCGATCTTCGGGCAGTATCCGCCTCTCGTCAATGCGAGCCGGGCGCCCGGTGAGTGGCAGGCCTACGACATCGTCTTCCACCGCCCGCGCTTCGCCGCCGACGGCACTCTGCAGCGGCCCGCGACCTTCACCGTGTTCCACAACGGGGTGCTGGTGCAGGACCACGTGACCCTGACCGGGCCGACCGCGTACCAGCGTCGCCCGCCGTATGCCGCCCATCCGGACCGGCTGCCGCTTTCGCTGCAGGACCACGAGCATCCGGTGCGCTACCGGAACATCTGGCTGCGGGACCTGGAGCACTAAGGAGCCCACCATGCGCCGCTACCTCACCGAGTTCCTCGGCACCCTCTTCTTCGTGATGAGCATCGGTCTGATCGTCGGCTCCGACACCCCGCTGGCGCCGCTGCTGATCGGCTCGGCCTTGATGGTGGTGGTATACATGGGGGCGCACGTCTCCGGCGCCCACTACAACCCCGCGGTGACCCTGGCGCTGTTCCTCCGGCGCAAGATGCCCCGCGCTGATCTGCTGCCCTACTGGGCGGCGCAGATTCTCGGCGCCACCGTCGGGGCGTACCTCGCCTACACGTTCCTGGACCGCACCTTCGCTCCGGCGCCGGCCCCCACCGCCTCGCCGGCCGGCGCCGTGCTCGTCGAGCTGCTGTATACCTGCCTCCTGGCCCTCGTCGTCCTCAACTGCGCGGCACGCGAGGCCACCAAAGGCAACTCGTACTTCGGGCTCGCCATCGGCTTCACCATCGTGGTCGCTGCCGCTTCGGGAGGCCCGATTTCGGGCGGCGCGTTTAACCCCGCGGTCGCCACGGGCTCCATTCTCGTCAACGCCCTGTCGGGTTCGGGCAACCTCGGCAACCTCTGGATCTATCTGGTTGGACCGCTGGCCGGAGGCGCGCTGGCAGCGCTCATTTTCCGGCTCCAGGGGGAGAGCTGACGCTACCGCGCTGATCGTGGCGTAGCGGGAAGGGTCGCGAGCCAGGCAGCGAGCAGCCACGCGGTTGCGCCGGGTGCGGCCTGGGGAAACAGGTGGCCGCGGTCCTCGAGCACCCGCTGCTCGGCCCAGGGCACCAGCACCGTGAAGTGGCGCGCCGACTCGGCAACGAAGGTGTCCGACTCGGCGCCGCGAACGACGAGAATGGGCAGGCCCCGCGGTAGCTTCGCGAGCTCGTCCCAGATCCCGGTGTGGATCGATTCGTAATAATGCGCTTCCCACGCCGGCGGCCAGGCGAGGGTGAACCCGGCTCCGTCGGGCCGGAGCAGCGCCGCCGCGTACCCCAGGAGCGCCGCGTCGCTCCAGTCGTGGAACAGCGGTTTCCCGCGCCAATAGGCGAACGCCTCCGCCACGCTGGCAAAACGGTGCCGCCGGGTTAGGGCGCCCCGGACCAGCGGCCGGGTCGCGGTTTCGCCCCGTTGCCGCTCCGCCTCCAGGGTCGCCAGGACGTCGGGGGGCAGGACCGTAGGATCGAGCAGCGCGAGTCCCCGGAACCGCTCTGGCTCGCGGATCGCCGCGAGCAGCGCGACCACCGCCCCGAACGAGTGCCCGATCGCGATCGCCGGCGGCAAGGCGTGCCGGTGCAGACCGGCGAGCAGATCGTCGGCGAGCGAGCTCCAGCTGCCCGGGGCGGCCGGCACCGGCTCGCCTTCCCACAGCGCCCGCGGCGGCAGACTCACCGCCCGATGGGTGGCGAGCAGCGGCTCCAGCATCGGGACATACGTGGCTGGTGGAAAGCCATTGGCCGGAAGCACGACGAGCAGTGGGCTCCCGGAGCCGCCCAGCTCGATCAGCGGGTGCGTCATGGGCGGGGGAACGTAATAGATTTCCGCGTCGTGCCCGAGCTTCCCGACATCACGGTCTAC
>CAYNNS010000323.1:0-2585 GCA_964398345.1 uncultured Gemmatimonas sp.
CGAGCACGAGCAGCTCCGCCACCTGGGCCGCGCCTGGCCGCTCTCGGCGGAGGAATGCCTCGCGCTCGGGCTCGGCGGACTCTGGCTCGCCGCGCTGCTCTATGTCGGCGTGCGCCGCACCCGCTGGCCGGCGTTGCTCGTCCTGGCACTCACCCTCTCACTCACACTCGTCGGACTCGTCCAGCGCGCCCAGCGTCACGAGCCCCGCGCCATCCTCTCCGGCGGCGCGAGCCTGCGCTTTTCGCCCCACGGCCTCGCGCCCGAGCGCGGCGCGCTGCCTGCGTTCAGCGTCGTCAAGCTGCAGCGGCGCGAAGGATCCTGGTGGCTGGTCGAGAGCGACGCCGGTGCGGAAGGGTGGGTTCCCGCGGAAATCCTCGCGGTGGTCCCGGCGCTAAATTAGAGGGGATGCCTCCCACGCACACGCGCCACTCGCCACCCGCCCCTCGCACTCGGATAGCCATTCTCCCCGACGCCGTCGCCAACCAGATCGCGGCGGGCGAGGTCGTCGAGCGGCCGGCGTCCGTGGTGAAGGAGCTGGTGGAGAACGCGCTCGACGCGGGCGCGCGCCACGTGCGCGTCGAGCTGGAGCAGGGCGGCAAGACGCTGATCGTGGTGAGCGACGACGGCTCCGGGATGAATCGCGAGGAGGCGGTGCTCTCCCTCGACCGCCACGCCACCAGCAAGATCCGGAGCGCCGCCGACCTGGTGGGGGTTCAGACCTTCGGGTTCCGCGGCGAGGCGCTGCCCGCGATCGCGTCGGTGTCGCGCTTCACGCTGCTGACCTCGGATGGCCGGGAGACGACCGAGCTGAGCGTGACCGGCGGACGGCTCGACGGAGTGGCCGACGGGGTGCGCCAGTGCGGGACCACCGTGACGGTGCGCGGGCTCTTCTTCAGCACGCCGGCGCGCCGCAAGTTCCTGCGCTCGGTCTCCTCCGAGAGCCGGGTCGCGAGTGACGCCGTCGCGACGCTCGCGCTGGCGCATCCCGAGGCCGGCTTCGAGCTCAGCATCGACGGCACGGTCCGGCTGCAGGTGCCCTCCGGCCAGGACGACGCGGCCCGGCTCGCGGGGGTGTGGGGGACGCACGTGGCCGGGACGCTCATTCCGGTGAGCTATGCCTCGGGACCGCTGCGGGTTAGCGGCTACACCCAGCGCCCCGGTGACGCCGCCCCCACCGGCCGCCGCGCCCAGCTCTTCGTCAACGCGCGGCCCTTCCGCGATCCCTTTCTGGTGCGCGCCGCCGAAGCCGGCTATCGCTCCGCGATTCACCCGGGCGACCGGCCCAGCCTGCTGCTCCGGCTCGAGCTCGACCCCGGCGGCGTCGACGTCAACGTGCATCCCGCCAAGCTCGAGGTCCGCTTTCGCGACCGGATCGCCGTGGAACGCGTGGTCGAGGAAGCGGTGCGCGATGCCCTCGGCAAGCTCGAGGCCGCCGCGCCGCTCGGTGCCTGGCGACCGCTCCCGGCGCCCGCCACCTCTGAGGTCCTGCCCGAGTCGTTCTTCGCCCCACTCGACGCCACGGGACCGACCGCACCGGCCTCACCGACCCAACCGTCCTCGCCGACCAACCTGATTCAGTGGTTCTCCAGCTACATCTGTTTCGAGAGCGCCGAGGGCATGGTCATCGTGGACCAGCATTCGGCGCACGAGCGCGTGTTATTCGAGGACGTGATGCGCCAGCTCGCGAGCGGCGGCGCGGCCAGCCAGCGGCTGCTCTTTCCCGAGACCCTCGAGCTCACCGACGAGGAGCTCGAGGCCGCGGAGAAGAACCGCGAGGCGCTCGCGGCGATCGGCTACCAGCTCGAGCCCTTCGGCGGTCGCTCGCTCGCGGTGCACGCCGTGCCGGCGCCGCATCCGCGCTTCGACGCCATGGCCTGCCTCCGCGAGCTGCTCGCCGATCTCGCCCGCGGCCGCTTCGGCGGCTGGGCCAACCGGCTGGAGCGCTTCGCGGCGAGCTATGCTTGCCGCGCCGCCGTGAAGGCCGGCATGCCGCTCTCCGAGGCCGAAATGCGTGCGCTGCTCTTCCGGCTCTTCGAGACCCGGTTGCCGCCGCACGACGTGCACGGACGCAGCACCATCGTGCAGCTGCCCCGGGAAGAGCTGGAGCGCCGGTTTGGCCGGCGCTAAGCTCCCTGTCCTCGTCGGGCCCACCGCCATCGGCAAGACCGCCGTGGCGCTCGCGCTGGGGCGAAGGCTGGAGCTCGAAGTCATTTCGGCCGATTCGCGCCAGATCTACCGGCGGCTCGACATCGGCACGGCCAAACCCGCGCGCCGTGAGCGCCAGCGGGTGCCGCACCACGGGATCGACCTCATCGACCCCGGCGAGCGCTACAGCGCCGGACGCTACGCGCGCGAGGCGGCGGGCTGGCTCGATGCCGTCCGGCAGCGCGGCAAGCTGCCGATCGTCGTGGGTGGCACCGGGCTCTACGTTCGCGCCCTCGCCGAAGGGCTGTTCGTCGAGCCCGCCCTGGAACCCGAGCGCCGCCGGGCGCTGGAGCACTGGAGCGCGAGCCTCGAGCCCCCCGAGCTGGGGCGCTGGGCGGGCCGGCGCGAGCCCGGGTTCGCCGGCGGGGGGCGACAACGCG
>CAYNNS010000323.1:2595-3845 GCA_964398345.1 uncultured Gemmatimonas sp.
AGAGCAAGGTCGGGTCCAGCACGAAGGTGAATGTATCACGGCTCGTTCCCGTTTGCAGGAGTGCTTGCGGCGCGGCGATCACGCGGCGCTCTTCTTGCTCGCGCGGTGCGCTTGCGATGGCAGCGCGTCGAACGTGGCCTTGCGCACGGCCTTGAACAGAGCGGGATCGGTCAGCACGGTGTCGCGGGCTTTGTCACGACCCTGGCCGATGCTCTTGCCGGAGAAGGTAAAGTGCGAGCCGTTTTTCTCGAGCGCGCCGCAAGCCGCGGCGGTTTCGATCAGATCGGCGCCGCCGTCCATGCCGGTTCCCCAGCGAATGTCCAAATCGGGCCCGGGGAAGGGTTGCCCCAGCGGATTCGGGGGCGCGCGGAGGAGATGCTGCGCCGGGGGCTGATCGAGGAAGTCGCCGCGGTGCTGAGCGAAGGGCATCGCCCCGACGCCCCGGGGCTCGACGGCGTGGGCGTGCGCGAGGCGGTCGAGTACCTCCACGGGTCGCGCACGCGCGAGAGCGTGGTGGACGCGATCGCCACGAGCACTCGTCAGTACGCCAAGCGACAGGAGACCTGGTTCAAGCATCAGTTGCGCGGCGAGGTGCTGACCCTCGACGCGACCCGACCGGCATTGGAGCTGTCAGACGAGATTGCGGACCGGTGGATCAAGGAAACCGCAATCCACAGATAATAGGGATTAACAACACCCACAGATTACACAGATTATTGGTGTAGTAGGTGATGGGAGTGTCACACAGAATAATCGGTGAAATCTGTGGGCCAAATCCACGTAATCTGTGGATGAATAAGCCTGTGGAGTCGAGATGAAGATTGGGATCACCTGTTACCCGACGTACGGCGGTTCCGGCGCGCTCGCGACGGAGCTGGGGCTCGACCTCTCGCGCCGCGGCCACGAAGTCCATTTCATCACCTACGCGATGCCGTTCCGGCTCCGCGAATACACGGAACGCGTCTACTTCCACGAAGTCGACACCATCTCGGGGCGCTATCCGCTCTTCGAGCACTACCCCTACGACCTCGCGCTCGCCTCCAAGCAGCACGAGGTCGCGCTGCGCGAGCGCCTCGAGGTGCTCCACGTCCACTACGCCATCCCGCACGCCACGACCGCGTGGCTCGCGCGCGAAATGCTTGGGCAGAGCCCCCCGCTAAAGGTCCTCACCACGCTGCACGGCACCGCCGTCACCCTGGTTGGCCAGTCGTAGCGCTTCCACCCCATCACCAAGTTCACACTCGAGCGCT
>CAYNNS010000324.1:0-3841 GCA_964398345.1 uncultured Gemmatimonas sp.
CATCGCCCGCCTGCGGCCCGAGTATCGCACCTGCATTCTGCTGCGCCACGTCGAAGGCCGGGCCTACGAGGAGATTGCCGAAATGCTCGATCTCCCCCTCGGCACGGTGAAGACCTATATCCACCGCGCGCGCAATGAGCTCAGGATTGCACTCGCACATCTCAAGGAAGAGTGAGAGTGAGAGAGCACGTTTCAGGTTGATTCATTGGAAACTCGATTGCAAACGCAACCGTAGGAGGAGCCCGTATGACCTGGCCGATCCAACACCTCACAGCGGATGATCTCGACGCGTTTCATTCTGCGTCGTTGAGCAATGCGGCTCGTGCGCACCTCGATGAGTGCGCCGAGTGTCGTGCTCTCGTCGCGCAGGACGGCGCGCTGGTCGCGGCGCTCGAAGCGCTGCCGAGCTTCGCGCCTGCGGCCGGCTTCGCGGATCGCGTCATGGCCCAGGTTCGGACCGCGCCGGTCTTGGAACACGCCCGCCGGCGGCGGTTCGCCCTCGCCGCGACTCTCGCCGTGATGCTCGGCGCCAGCGTGGTCTGGTCGCTCTTCAATCGTACGTCGCTGCTGCACTGGCTCGACCAGTCGGCGGCGGCTGTCGGGCAGCAGCTCTGGACCGCCGTGCGGGTGGCGGCGACCAATCTCATCCAGCAACCCTGGTTTGCTTCGTTGCGTCAGTTTGCCGCGTCCTCCGGGAGAGTGGTGCTTCTGGGCGGCGGCCTGCTTGTCGGGTATGGAGCAGCGGTCTTCGCCCTGCGCAGACTTCTCGCCCCGCCGAGCCGGCCGGTGCCCCATGCCGACTTTTAGGCCGATCCTGCGCGCGGCGTTCCTGCTGCTGGCCGCGGCGCTCCTCGGGGCGCAGTCCGGTAGTGTGATTCATCTCGACAAGCTGAGTGATCCGATTGCCCTGGAGCAGCAGCTCCGGGCCGTCGGAGATTTTTCCCGGGTCCGCGTACCCGGTGGCCAGGTCCGCCAGGGCAACTTTCGCGTGTCAGCGGGCCAGCACCTCGACGGCGATCTCCTGGTGGTACACGGTAACGCCGAGCTCGCCGGCACGGTCACCGGCAACCTGGTGGTGCTCGACGGCAATCTCGTGCTCTTGCCGGGCGGTGTGGTGAGCGGCGACGCGCTCGCGCTGGGCGGGGCGATCCGGGAGCAGGGCGGCACCATTCAAGGAGAACGGCGCGCGCTGGAGAGCGCCGCTCCAGCTGCGGGCGGCGGCAGCGTACTGGGCAGCATCGTCACCCGAGCCGCCGGTCTCCTGGGAGTCGTCGTGACGCTCGGCCTGCTGGGCTTTGGGGTCGTGTTGCTGGCGCATCCCCAGCTCGAAACGATCTCGGACACCGTCACCCACAGCCTGGGCCGCGCGTTTCTCACAGGCCTGCTGGCCCAGATCATCGTGCTGCCGACGGTCGGGATGGTGATCACCGGACTGGTGCTCAGCGTCGTCGGCATCCTGCTGGTGCCCTTCGTGCTGATCGTGGTGCCGCTGCTGCTGATAGCCTTCGCGGTCGGAGGATTCATCGCGGTTGCCCACGCCATGGGAGAGCTGCGGGTGCGACGCCGTCTGGCTGGTGGCGCCCGCATCGGAGCCAACAGCTATCGCTATCTCGCGAGCGGACTCGGCGGCGTGGCCGCAGTATGGGCGGCGTGGATTCTGTTCGGCTGGGTACCGGTGGCAGGCGTGCTGATTTTCAGCGCGGCGTTTCTGGTGACCTGGCTCGCCGCAACGATCGGGTTCGGCGCGGCGCTGCTCTCCCGCGGTGGGATCAAGCCGGCGTTCGCGGGGCGCTATCTGCCGCCCGAGGCGATGACCGATGAATACCTCTGGGCAACGCCGCAATTCGGCGTGGACGCCGTGAAGAGGCCGAAGAAACAATGACCGGTGACCGGTTACCCGTGAGCCGTGTTGTCGGTGCGGGTTGCCTTCTGGTCGGTCTCTTTGGGGCTTCAGGCGTGCGAGCCCAGACCCTGCGCGACTTCGAGTACTCCCGCCCTCTGCGCGGCGAGCGGGAGCTTAAGGCGCATGTCGAGTTCGCCGCGGGCCGGCTCGTGATCGGACCCGGATCGAGTACTCAGCTCTATCAGATGCGGCTCCAATACGACGCAGAGAGGTTCCGGCCGGTGGGCGGTTTCGACGCGGCCGGCGGCGAAGTCCGGCTCGGCGTCGAGGGCAATGGGCGCGGGGGGATTCACGTCGGCCGCCGGGATGCGCTGCCGCAGACCGCGACGTTCCAGTTCGCGAAGTCGGTGGCGCTGGCGCTCGAGCTTTCGCTCGGCGCGGCGGAGGGCGACCTGGAGCTGGGCGACTACCGGATCACCGGACTCGATCTCAAGAGCGGCGCGAGCCGGCTGGCGGTGTCGTTCGGCTCGCCTAACCCGGCCCGCTGCCGCACGGCGAGCGTGACTGCCGGGGCAGGGGAAGTGATCATCACACACGCCGGCAATAGCGGCTGCACCAGCTGGGACATCAGCGGCGGAGTTGGGGCGGTGATGCTGGGCCTCGACGGGGCCTGGCCCACTGATGCGCTGCTGCATTTGAATGTGGCGGTCGGCGGCGTGACGCTGCAGGCGCCCCACGGCTTCGGCGTGCGGGTGACGATGAGCGGGTTCCTGGCGAGCTTCAGCGGCAGCGAGTTCAGCAAGAGCGGCAAGGTCTATACGTCGGCGGGTTACGATCGCGCCTCCCGCAAGATCGATGTGCAGGTGAACTCCGCGTTGGGAGGGGTGAAGGTCGAGTGGAAGTAGAAGAGCTATTGATTGATCACGGGCAACGCCATCGCGCGCGAACCCGCGATGCGATGAAAGCCCTCCGCAATCGCGAGGAGCGCACGCGCCGCGGGACTCCCCGGATCACCGATCACCACCGGCGTGCCCGCATCGGCCCGCTCGGCTAACCCGGGCTGCAGCGGCACCGAGCCCAGCAGCTCCGTGCCGACTTCCTTCGCGAGGCGCTCACCGCCGCCCTCGCCGAAAAAGGCGTAGCGGATTCCGCTCGCGGGGTCGGTGTAGGGTCCCATGTTCTCCACGATCCCGACCACCGGCACGCTCACCCGCTCGAACATGCGGGCACCCTTGAGCGCATCCCCCACCGCCATCTCCTGCGGCGTGGTCACGATCACCGCACCCGATACCGCGACCGACTGCACCAGCGAAAGCTGCGCGTCGCCGGTGCCGGGAGGCATGTCGACCAGGAAATAGTCCAAGTCGCCCCAGTCTACGTCGCGCAGAAACTGCTGAATCACTTTCATGATGATGGGCCCGCGCCAGATGGCGGGCGCGTCGCGATCCACCAGGAACCCGATTGACATCAGCTTGACACCGTGCGCCTTGAGCGGATGGATCCGCCCGCCGATCACCAGCGGCTTTTCGAAGACGCCGAACATCCGCGGAATGTTGGGCCCGTAGATGTCGGCATCCATCAGCGCCACGCGGTGGCCCTGCTGCGCCAGCGCAATGGCGAGGTTCGCGGCGACGGTGGACTTCCCCACCCCGCCCTTGCCCGAGCTCACCGCGATCACCCGGCCGAGCTTTGGCAACTCGCTCGGAACCGGCGCGGGAATCGAGCCGGTGGATTGCGGCTCGCTGCCGGGCGGACCGTGCGTCGTCCTGGGCGGACCGGCGGGATCCACCACGGTGATCTTCACCCCTTCCTGATGTACGCCGGGAATCGCCTTCACGGCATTGCGTGCTTCGCGCACCAGCGTGGCGGGGTCTTCGCGCGAGAGCAGCACCGTAAAGCTCACGCGACCCTCGGGAGACACCTGCAGGTCCCGGATCATTCCGGCGGAGAGGAGATCGTTGTCGAGCCGGGGATTCCTGATGCGGGCGAGGGCTTTGC
>CAYNNS010000325.1:0-3836 GCA_964398345.1 uncultured Gemmatimonas sp.
GTCGTGGCACGGGCACTGGGCCGCCGCCGGACCGGACCGCTGCGGCGCTACGCGCTGGTGGCGCACTTGACCGATGTCACCGGACTCGCCGACACCGCCGAGCTGCACGTCTCGGCCCGGGGCCATGTCGGGCTCAATCCGCTGGGAAACGGGCTGACCAATGTCGCGCTCGTACTGCCGCAGGAAGCGATGCGGCCGGCGCGCGGCCGGATCCGGCGGTTCTTTTTCGAAGCGCTGGCGCAATTCCCCGAGGTCGCGGCGCGTACCCGGGGCTCGCGCGTGGCCCGCGACATCCTGGTGAGCGGACCGTTCGATGCCTGGTCCAGCCGCATCACGGCGCCCGGCGCCGTCCTGGTGGGCGACGCCGCCGACTTCTTCGACCCCTGTACCGGCGAGGGCATCTGCGCCGCCTTCCGCGGCGCCGAGCTGGTCGAGGCGGCGCTGCTCCCGAGCCTAACCCGGGGAATCGCTCCCGCTGCGTCCGCGTTGCGGGCCTATCGCCGGGCCCGGCGCCGGGCCTTCCTGGGAAAATGGACCGTCGAACGGGCCATCGGCTACGCCATGCTCGCCCCCGCGCTCTTCGATCGTGCCGTCGCGCGGCTGGAGCGCCACGGACTGGCCCATACGCTGATCGGAGTCACCGGTGATTTCGTTCCTCCGCGGGCGGTGCTGAATCCGCTCTTCCTCTCTCGAGTCATGTTCTGATGCCCTACAACGACGTCGATTCCGCCCAGTTCCGGCAGCTCTGCGGCCATTTCGCCACCGGCGTGGTCATCATCACCGCCGCGTCGAAGGATGGCAGCGCCGCCGGGATGACCGCCAACAGCTTCAGCTCGGTCTCCCTCGATCCGCCGCTCGTCGCCATCAACGTCGACCATGCGGCGGACTTCTACCCCGTGATGCGGCAGGCGGAAGGCTACGTCTTCAACGTGTTGTCGAGCGAACAGGAAGCCCTGTCCCGCCGCTTCGCGAGCCCCGTCACTCCCCGCTTCGACGGCGTCGGGTACCAGGTGGACGATCGCGGCTTCATCCTGCTCGACGGCGCGGTCGCGACCATTGCCTGCGTGCCCCACAACAGCTTCGAGGCGGGCGATCACACCGTCTTCATCGGACGCGTGATCGGAGGCAGCGTCGGCGCCGGACGTCCCCTGCTCTATTACCGCGGTGGCTACATGGCGGGACGCGGATGAGTCTCCAGGTCGCCCCGATCGGCTGGGAGCTGCTCGACGATCCGCGGGCCGCTCCCGCGCAGGTGACGACCTCGCTCCGCAACATCGCGCGCGCGAACCGCTGGTTCGGCGGCGCGGCCGCGGTCCGCTTCGGCCTGGAGCGAGCGCTGCCGGCCGAAGCGAGAACGGGGTCGCTCACCCTGCTCGACGTCGGGACCGGACTGGGCGATCTGCCGCGTATGGCGGTCGCGTGGGCGGCTCGACGCGGGATCACCCTGCGCGCCGTGGGGCTCGAGCGCCACGGCGTGGCGGCGCGGCTCGCGGGGCAGCAGGGAGTGGCGGCGGTCATCGGGGACGGCGGGTCGCTCCCCTTCGCCGAGCGGAGCTTCGACATCGTGCTCTTGAGTCAGGTCGTGCATCACTTCGCGCCGGACGCGATCGTGCGGCTGCTGCGAGAGTGCGGCCGGGTAGCGCGGCAAGCCGTGATCGTCGCCGACCTCCGGCGCTCGGGCCTCGCGGCCCTCGGCTTCCGGGTCGCCGGATCGTTGCTGCGCTTCGACACCGAGACGCTGCGCGACGGCGTGACCTCCTTGCGGCGCGGCTTCACCCCGGCTTCCCTCGCCGCCCTCCTTACCGCCGCGGGGGCCAGCGTCCCCGTCGCTCGCCGCCCCGGCGCCCGGCTGGTCGCGGTGTGGCATCCCGTCCGCTGATGCGGACCATCGATACCCGGTGGATCGCCGCTCCGCCCGAACGCGTGTTCCGGCACGCCGCGAACGTCGAGGCATGGCCCAGGATCCTGCCGCACTACCGCTGGGTGCGCATGCGGGAGCGCCGGCCCGACGGCGGGCTCGTCGAAATGGCGGCCTGGCGGCCCTTTGGGCCGCTGCGCTGGCCCACCTGGTGGCTTTCGGAAATGTATTTGAACGTCATAAACCGCGAAGTGCGCTACCGCCACGTCGATGGCGTCACCAGCGGGATGGATGTGCTGTGGAGCATCGTTCCCGAAGGCAGCGGAGCCCGCGCGACAATTCTTCACGAATGGCATGGCCCCTCCTGGCCCCTCATCGGGGCGTCCGCCGCCGACTGGGTGATCGGACCCGTCTTCGTGCACGGAATAGCCTCGCGCACCCTCGCCGGCATCGCGCGCGCCGCGGAGCTGGGCCATGACTGAGCGCCGGGTGGTCATCACCGGTATCGGTCCGGTGACGCCCATTGGGATCGGGATCGATGCGTTCTGGCAGGGACTGCGGTCGGCACAGTCGGTCGTACGTCAGCTGACCCGATTCGACAGTTCACCCTTCCGCAGCCACGTCGCCGCCGAGGTCGATGGCTTCGACCCCGCGCAGTACATGGAACCCAAACGGGCCAAGCGGCTCGATCGCTGCTCGCAATTCACCCTTGCCGCCGCCAAGCTCGCCCTGCGGGATGCCGGGATCGACCTCACCGGGGAAAACCCCGACCGGGTCGGGGCCATGATGGGGAGCGCGCTCGGCGGGGTGGAATTCGCCGAGCGGGAGCACCAGAAATATCTGGCCTCGGGAGTACGCGCCGTGGAGCCGGGGCTCGCGCTCACCGTGTTCGTCGGGGCGTCGAGCTGCAACCTCGCGATCGACCTCGGCATCACCGGACCCAACATTACCAACGGAATGAGCTGCGCCTCGGGCGCCATTGCGCTCGGCGAAGGCTTCCGCGCCATCCAGCGCGGCGAGGCCGACCTGATGCTGGCCGGCGGGGCGGAAGCACCGCTCTCACCGCTCAGCTACGGGGCGTTCGCCATCATTCGCGCCATGTCGACCCGCAATGACGATCCGGTCACGGCGAGCCGCCCATTCGACCGCGACCGGGATGGCTTCGTCATGGCCGAGGGCGCGGCGGTGCTCTTGCTGGAGGAGCGCGAGCGCGCCCGCGCGCGCGGCGCCAATGTCTACGCGGAGATCGTGGGGTACGGACTCACCAACGATGCCCATCACATGACCGCTCCCCGTCCCGATGGCCGGCAGGCGGCCCGCGCCATGCGCATCGCGCTGGAATCGGCGGGGGTACCGGCGACCGAAATCGGCTATGTCAACGCCCACGGATCGTCGACTCCACTCAATGACCCCACCGAGACGCTCGCCATTCGGCAGGTCCTGGGTCCGCATGCCGATCGAGTGCCGGTCAGCGGCACCAAGGGCTACTACGGTCATGCCCTCGGCGCGAGCGGCGCCATCGAGGCGGCGATCTGTGCCCTGGCGAGCCGCCGCGGCTGGTTGCCACCGAGCGTGAACCTGAAGGATCCCGACCCCGCGTGTGCGATGGACTACGTGCGCGGAGCCGGGGCGGAGCTCGAGCCGGAGTTCCTGCTGAGCAATTCGTTCGGATTCGGGGGAATCAACGCTTCGCTGGTGTTCCGCAATCGCGCCTAGCGCCGGTTGGCTCGCCGGTACAGGATGAGGGCATACCCGCAGAGGATCGCCGCGGTGGCGAGGTACGCGGCGATCAGATAACCCGCGTTCGCCGTCGGATCAACCTGCAACATCGTCGCCCTCCAGGCTCGCGCGGGTGAGGATGCCGTAGCGGGTCAGCACAAAGCCGCCCACCAGCACGGTGTACGCTCCCACCGAGATCAGCAGGGTCCGCAGCATTTCCGAGGTGGACGACGGGGCACACGGCTTGAGCCCCGACGGC
>CAYNNS010000326.1:0-3834 GCA_964398345.1 uncultured Gemmatimonas sp.
CTCGCCCTCGACTACGCGCACCGCCACGGGGTGGTGCACCGCGACATCAAACCCGAGAACATCCTGCTCACCGATGGGCAGGCGCTGGTGGCGGATTTCGGTATTGCCCGGGCGCTCGATGCTCAGGGCTCGCTGACCGGAACCGGTATGGCGATCGGCACGCCGGCGTACATGAGCCCGGAACAGGCCACCGGCGAGAAGAACGTCGACGGCAGGACGGACACGTACGCGCTGGGATGTGTGCTCTACGAGTTGCTCGCCGGCGAGCCGCCATTCCAGGGGCCGACGACGCACGCCGTCATCGCACGAGTGTTGAGCGAGACCCCGCGCCCGCTCTCCAGCGTGCGATCCGCGGTCTCCCCGGCACTCTCGAGCACGGTCGCCAAGGCCATGGCCCGCACCCCCGCCGACCGGTTCCAGACCGCCGCCGAGTTTGCGCGGACGCTCGGGGCAACCAGCAGCGAAGTCGCCATAACGGCCCCGGTCGTGGCCCGCGGCAGCTCCCGGTGGCGGAAAGTGCTCATCGCTGGAGCCGGGCTTGCGGTGGTGGCCGCCTTCGGGCTGGGCTATCTCGTGCGGCGCTCGAGCGCCACCGGTGTCAAGCGCATCGCGGTGTTGCCGTTCGAGAACCAGGGCGCCGCAGAGGACGACTACTTCGCCGACGGTGTCACGGATGAAGTGCGCAGCAAGCTCGCGTCGCTGCCGGGCGTGCAGGTCACCGCCCGCGCCAGCACCAGCCAGTACAAGAAATCCACCAAGACACCCAAGCAGATCGGGAAAGAGCTCGAGGTCGATTATTTGCTGACCGGAACGGTCCGCTGGTCCAAGGGAGCCGGCGCCGCCAACCGGGTCCGGGTGAATCCCGAGCTCATTCAGGTCTCCAACTCGCAAGACAAGTGGAGCGCGCCGTTCGACGCCGACCTGTCGGACGTCTTCAAGGTGCAGTCGGACATCGCGGGCAAAGTGGCGTCGGCGCTCGATCTGGCGCTCGCGACCAGCGATCAGCAGCGGCTCGAGGCCAAGCCGACCGAGAATCTCGAGGCCTACCAGGACTACCTGAAGGGCGAGCAGGCCACGCAAAGCCTCGCGGTCAGCGATGCGCCACACCTCCGCCAAGGCCTCGACTGGTATCAGAAAGCGCTCGCACTCGACAGCAACTTCGTCGACGCCCAGGTCGCGATAGCCCGTACTTTTTCCTCGCTCTACTCCAACGGCCCGACGGTCGAGGGGGTCGAAGCGGCGCGGGTTGCCGCGGAGCGCGCGCTCAAGCTGGCGCCCGACAAGCCGACCGTGCGGCTGGCGATGGGCAGCTACCTGCTGAACCAGAAGAAGGACTACACCGGCGCGGTCGACCAGTACGCCATCGGGCTCAAGGCCGACCCCAACAACGCGGCGCTGGTGACCTCGATGGCGGGCGCGGAGCGCGTGTTAGGGCGCTGGGACGACGCCGTCAAGCACGCGGACCAGGCGGCCAAGCTCGATCCGCGCTCGGTGCGCACCGCGCGGCAGCTGGCCCGCATGTACCACGACACCCGCCGCTACCAGGAGGCGTTGCCCGCCTGGGGCCGGGCGCTGGCGCTGGCTCCCAACAACCTCGCGATCATCCAGGGCTATGCGGGAACCTGGCTTTCGCTGGGGCGGCTCGACAGCGCCCGCGCGGTGATCCAGCAGGCGCTCAAAGTGGTCGACACCACCGCCCTGGTCGCGCACTTCTCGCTCTTCCAGGAGCAGATGTGGGTGCTGCCCGACGACATCCGGCCGCTGGCGACCAAGCTCACCCCGAAAGACTTCGACGGCGACCGCGGGCACTACGGACTCAAAGTCGGGGGAACCTGGAAGCTCATGGGCGACCTGACCCGCGCGCACGCTTACGCCGACACAGCGCGGATGGCGTTCGAGGCTCAGGTCAAGCAATTCCCGGAGGAAGCCCAGCTGCACGAGCTCCACGGCCGGGCGCTGGCGTTGGGCGGCTGGAAGAAGGAAGCGGTCGAGGAGGCCGAGCTCTCGCTGCGCATGCGGGAAACGTCGCTCGACGCGGGCACCGGCCCCTACGTCAAGTTTCAGGTCGCGCGGATCCTGATCCAATCCGGGGAGCCCGACAAAGCGCTCGACCTGATCGAGCCGCTGCTGACCACCAACGGCTCGGATCTCACCCCGGCCTACATGCGGATCGACCCGAGCTTCGCGCCGCTCAAGGGCAATCCGCGCTTCGAGAAGCTGATCGCGAAAAGCTAGGGATCAGGGGTCAGGGGACTGCCCGATCCTTGAGGAGTCTCTGGAGAGCTTTCGCGTCATAGAGTTTCCCGCGCAGCACCACCGCCGCAATCTTCGTCGTGTTCCGAATGTCCTCCAGCGGGTTCGCGTCGAGCAGCACCAGGTCGGCACGCTTGCCCACTGCGACGCTGCCGAGGCTATCGGTGGCACCGAAGTAGATCGCGGGGTTGAGCGTCGCCGTCTGGAGCGCTTCCACGGTCGTGAAGCCCGCGGCGACGAGCGCGGCAAGCTCGTCGTGCAGCGAGAAGCCCGGGTAAATGAAGGGGTTGGAAAGATCCGTCCCGGCCAGGAAGCGCACGCCATCCTTGTGCAGCAGCGTCACGATCTCGAGCTGCCTGGCGTACACCGCCTTCCGCGCAATCCAGTCGTTCGGCGTCAGCATCCGAAACCGGAAGTCAGTCTTGGGATCCCAGCCTTGCTTGAACGCCGGCGGGATGTACTCGAGCCGAGGATCCGAAGCCAGCGCGGGATCGTCGAGGTAGGCGGTGGAGTGGAGCACTTGAATGGTCGGGACCATCCAGGTGCCGTTCTTCACGAACACCTGCGCGAGCCGGCGGCAGCGCTCAGGATCGAAGCTGTCCAGCCAGCGCCGCGTGTTCAGGCGGCCCAGTCCGCCGGCCGCCTCCCAGCCCCGCGCCGCCACCGCGCTGGCGAGGTCCGCGATGATCTGATCCTCCATGGCTTCACACCCTGTCAGCACCTGGGTGAGGTGCTCGACGCTCTTCATCCCGGAATCGGAAGCGTCGGCGGCGTGCACCAGCAGGGGAATGTGACCGGCAAAGACGAGCCCCTTCGCCTTGGCCTCGCGCCCCGCGGCGAAGAAGGCCTCGGGTGAGAGCCGGCTGTAGACCTTGATGAAATCCGCCCCGGCCTTGGCCAGCGAGTCGACCGCACGGCGCGCGGAGGCGGCGTCACCCGCCCCCACGGAACCGGGCCAGATCTGCGGAACGCCGTCGAGAATGTGACCCGAGCCGATAATGGTCGGTCCGGGAAAGTCTCCGCGCGCAACCCGGGCCCGCGTCGCCGTGAGCCAGTCCATCCGGCTGAACATCTCGCGCACTCCCGTCACCCCGTTGGCGACGAGCAGCGGCAGGAACTGGGCATCGATGCCCGGAAACGCGGCATGGACGTGCATGTCCCATAACCCGGGGATCAGGAATTTCCCGGCAGCGTCGATCACCCGCACACCCCGCGGCGGAGGCTGATCGGAGACCGCGGCGATGCGCGCGCCGTTCACGACCACCGTCATGCCGGGGACCGTCTGACCGGTCGCGACGTCGATCACCGTCACGTGCGTAAAAGCGAGCTGCGCCCGGGCCCGCACGGGCGCCAGAACCAGGGAGATCACGGCCAGCAACTTCACGGTGCGCATCGAAACGACTCCGGCTATTCGGGTGGCAGATCGGTCAGCGGGACCAGTCGCGCGCGGGGGGGAATGCCCGCCTCCAGCTCCATGATACCGACCGAGGCCGGCAATCCGAAGCGAAAGGGACCCGCGCCCCCGGGATTCATCACGGTCACCACCTGATCCACGATGGTGAGCACCGGCTTGTGTGTGTG
>CAYNNS010000327.1:0-3261 GCA_964398345.1 uncultured Gemmatimonas sp.
GTGGACCCGTCCGCGACCGCCCCGCTAGGTTATTCCCCCACCGGGACCGCATCGCGTTCCACGCCTCCCGCGCCCGCCGCAACCGAGGTCCCGCTGCTCGACCTCGCCGCGCAGCACGCCGCGATCCGCGACGCCGTCATGCCCGCGGTGCTGGCGGTCATCGAGCGCCAGCATTTCATCATGGGTCCCGAGGTAGGCGAGCTGGAGACCGCCATCGCCAGGCTCTCGGAAGTCCGGCATGCCGTCGCGTGCGCCAGCGGGACGGACGCGCTGCTGCTTCCGCTCAAGACGCTGGCGCTCGCGCCCGGCGACGAAGTGATCACGCCGGCGTTTACCTTCTTCGCGACGGCGGGGATGGTGCACCAATCCGGCGGCACGCCGGTGTTCGTCGACATCGAGCCCGACAGCTTCAACCTCTCGCCCGACGCTGTCGCAGCGGCGATCACGCCGCGCACCCGCGCGATCATCGCGGTTCACCTCTTCGGCCAGATGGCCCGGCTCGACCGCATCCTTCCCATCGCGGCGCTGCATGGCATCCCGGTGATCGAGGACGCGGCGCAAGCCATCGGGGCGCGCCGCAAGCTCGACGGGCAGTGGCGGGTTGCCGGCAGCCTCGGCAGCGTCGGCACGCTGTCGTTTTTCCCGAGCAAGAACCTGGGTGCGTGGGGTGACGGCGGCATGATCCTCACCCAGGACGACGCCCTCGCGGGGCGACTGCGCCGTTACCGCACCCATGGCGGGACCAAGCAGTACCACCACGACGAGGTCGGCACCAACAGCCGGCTCGACACGCTGCAGGCTGCCGTGCTCCTGGCCAAGCTGCCGTTTCTCGCGGCCTGGAGCACCGCGCGACGGGAAAAGGCGCTCTGGTACAACGCGCGCTTTCAGGGTCACCCCCACGTCACGCCTCCCGCGATCGACGCGGCCAACGAGCACATCTTCCACCAGTACACCATCCGCACGCCAGAGCGGGACGCCCTCCGTGCCCATCTCCAGGCCCGCGGCATCGGATGTGCGGTGTACTACCCGCTTGGCCTGCACCTGCAGCCCTGTTTTGCGCAGCTGGGGTATAAACCGGGCAGTTTGCCGCACACCGAGGCCGCCATGAGCCAGGTGCTGTCCCTGCCGGTGTACCCGGAGCTGACCGAGGCGCAACAGAAGCTCGTGGTGCAGGCGGTGAACGCCTTTTACGACTGACCCCCTGGAGCGACCCGAGATGTCGGTGGCAAGCGATCTCATCAAAAAGGCCGAAGCGCGGAAGGTCCGCTTCGGCATTATCGGACTCGGCTACGTCGGCCTGCCCCTCGCGGTCGAACTGGCCAACGCCGGCTATAGCGTCCTCGGTTTCGACGTGAGCCAACGCGTCGTGGACGGGCTCAACGCCGGCCATTCCCACGTGAAGGACATTTCCGATGCGCAGCTCGGGTCGATCCGCAGCGCGGGGCGCTTCGAGGCAACCACCGACGGGAGTCGGCTGCGCGAGGCCGATGCGATTTCGATCTGCGTGCCGACGCCGCTCTCCAAGTTCAAGGATCCGGACGTCAGCTATATCGTCGCCGCGACCGAGACCATCAAGCAAGTGCTGCGACCGGGGCAGGCGATCATTCTCGAGAGCACCACGTACCCCGGCACCACGCGCGAGATCATGCTCCCGGCGCTCGAGTCCACCGGACTCAAGGTCGGCAAGGATTTCTTCCTGGCGTTCAGCCCGGAGCGCGTCGATCCCGGCAATCCGGTGTACCAGACCAAGAACACGCCAAAGGTCGTCGGCGGGATCACGCCGGATTGCCTCAAGGTCGTGTGCGCGCTCTATCAGCCCGCGATCGACGTGCTGGTGCCGGTCTCGACCACCGAGGCCGCGGAGCTGGTGAAGCTGCTGGAGAACACCTTCCGCAGCGTGAACATCGGGCTGGTCAACGAAATGGCGATCGTCTGCGACAAGCTCGGCGTCAACGTGTGGGAAGTGATCGATGCCGCGGCGACGAAGCCCTTCGGGTTCATGAAGTTTTCGCCCGGCCCCGGCCTGGGCGGGCACTGCATTCCGATCGATCCGCACTACCTCGCGTGGAAGATGCGCGGGCTGAACTACAAGACCCGCTTCATCGATCTGGCGGGCGAGCTCAACACCGAGATGCCGGCGTTCTGGGTGCGCAAGGTGTCGGATGCGCTCAACGAGAGCGGCAAGCCGGTGCGGGGCTCTAACGTGCTGGTGCTCGGCGTGGCCTACAAGAAGGACATCGAAGACCTCCGCGAGAGTCCCGCGCTCGACATCATTCGCCTGCTCGAGCAGGGTGGCGCCAAGGTCACCTACCACGATCCCTACGTGCCGAAGTTCGAGGAAGACGGCCATCGCTTCGCCTCGGTGCCCTTGAGCGCGGAGACCCTCGCGGGCGCCGACTGCGTCATCGTCGTCACCGATCACACCAACCTGGATTACGGACTGATTCAGCGGCACAGCCGCGTGATCGTCGACACGCGTAACGCGCTCGCCCGGCGCGGCTAGTCGTGAAGGTCACCATCATCGGCAGTGGCTACGTCGGGCTCGTGGCCGGCTCCTGTCTCGCCGAAACCGGAAACGACGTCGTTTGTGCCGATGTGGATGCGCGCAAGGTCGCCCGGCTCCGGCAGAACGACATGCCGATCTACGAGCCGGGCCTCGCCGAGCTGGTGCGCCGCAATCAGACCGAAGGCCGGCTGCGCTTCAGCACCGATCTCCCTGCCGCCGTCGAACACGGCCGCGTGATCTTCATCGCGGTCGGGACTCCTCCCGGCGAAGACGGAACCGCCGATCTGCAGCACGTGCTCGCCGTCGCCCGGACCATCGGGCAGCACCTGAACGAGCCCAAGATCGTGGTGACCAAGTCCACGGTGCCCGTGGGCACGGCGGAGCGGGTGCGGGCCGCGATCCGCGGCGAGACGACCGAGCGCTTCGAGATGTGCTCCAATCCGGAGTTCTTGAAGGAAGGGGCCGCGATCGAAGATTTCATGAAACCTGATCGCGTGGTGCTCGGAGTGGACAGCGAGGAGGCCCGTGCCGCCATGGGCGAGCTCTACTCGCCGTTCGTGCGTACCGGCAAGCCGATCCTCTTCATGGACATCCCGTCGGCGGCGGTCACCAAATACGCGGCCAAAGCGATGCTCGCGAGCCGCATTTCCGTCATGAATCAGATCGCCGACTTCTGCGATCGGCTCGGCGGGGACGTCGGCTTGGTGGCTCCGGGGTTTGGGCCGCGCGGCGGCGTGGGGAGCGCCGTCGTTTTT
>CAYNNS010000327.1:3271-3815 GCA_964398345.1 uncultured Gemmatimonas sp.
GATGGCCGCGGTGGCGATGGAGGCGTTCTGGGCTTGTAACGAGGGACAGATGCGGGTGCTGCCCTATCGATTGCTGGCCTTGATGGGGCCCACGCTGCGCTTCCGACAGGTGGCGGTCTGGGGACTCGCGTTCAAGGCCGAGACCGACGACGTGCGGGAGAGCCCGGCGCTTCCGCTGATCGACGCGGTGCTGAGCGCCGGCGGCGCGGTGCGGGCGCACGATCCCAAGGCGATGGAAGTGGCCCGCGGCATCTACGGCGACCGGATCTTCTACGCCGGCGATCCCTATGACGCGCTCGCGGGGGCCGACGCGCTGGTCGTCGTAACCGAGTGGCTGCTCTACCGCAACCCCGATTTCGACCGGATGCGCTCCCTGCTCGCGCGCCCGCTCGTCCTCGACGGCCGCAACCTCTACGATCCGGAGCGGATGCGCCGGGCCGGGTTCGAGTACTACGGGATTGGACGGCGCCACGCATGAGACTGCTGGTGACGGGGGCCGCCGGGTTCCTCGGCTCGCACCTCTGCGACCGCCTGCTGGCCGAGG
>CAYNNS010000328.1:0-3707 GCA_964398345.1 uncultured Gemmatimonas sp.
GCGCTGCGCTCTACGCCGCGCAGGCCACCACCGAGGAGGTTCGGGTATGACCGTGTTGGCAGCCAGCCGCCTTCCGCTCCCCCTGTGGCGCACGGGCAAGGTCCGGGAGGTCTACGAGGTCGACGCGGAGCGACTCCTGCTCGTCGCCAGCGACCGGGTGAGCGCCTTCGACGTCGTGATGGCCGAGCCGGTCCCCTGGAAGGGCGCCGTCCTCACGCAGCTCAGCGCCTTCTGGTTTCAGCAGCTCGCGGCCCTGGGCCCGCACCATTTCCTGAGCGCCGACGCCGACGCCATCGTACGCGAACTGCCGCAGCTGGCGGCGCACCGCGACGAGCTCGTGGGCCGGGCGATGCTGGTACGGCGCACTCAACCGGTCCCCTTCGAGTGCGTGGTGCGGGGCTACCTCGCCGGCTCGGCGTGGCAGGAGTACCGGAACACCGGGACGCTCGCCGGAGAAGCCTTGCCGTCGGGACTCACCGAGAGCGCGCGCTTCCCCGCCCCGATCTTCTCTCCCGCGACCAAGGCGGAGAGCGGCCACGACGAGAATGTCACCGAGACGACGTTGCGCGCGGCGCTCGGGGCCGCACAGGCCGAGGCGCTGCGCGCGCGGAGCCTCGCACTGTTCAGCGCCGGGGGCGCCCATGCCGAGCGGCGCGGCATCATCATCGCCGACACCAAGTTCGAATTTGGCTTTGGCGGCGCGGGGGAGCTGGTGCTGATCGACGAGGTGCTGACGCCCGACTCCTCGCGCTTCTGGCCGGCCGATCGCTACGCGCCCGGCAAGAGCCAGCCCAGCTTCGACAAGCAGCCGTTGCGCGATTACCTCGCCGGTCTGCGCACCGCCGGGCACTGGAACGGCGACGCACCGCCTCCGCCGCGGCCGGACGAGTTGGTTGCCGCAACCAGCGCGCGCTATCTCGAGGCCTACCGGCTCATCACCGGAGCGCCACTGGATGTCGCGAGCTGATGAAGATCGCGCCGGAAGGACGCCTGTTCATCGGGATCGCCTGGCTGATCGTGATCGCCTTCGCGCTGCTGCGCTGGTGGATCCCGCTGGCGGTCTGGCTGCCGGTCGCGGTGTGGGTCATCGCGTTCTTCCGCGATCCCGTCCGCGACGGGCCGCGGGGGGACGAGGTGATTCTCGCTCCCGCCGACGGCAAGATCGTCGCGGTGATCGCCATCGACGAGCCGGCGTTCCTGCAGGGCCCCGCGACGCGGATTTCGGTATTCATGAGCGTCCTGGACGTGCACGTGAACCGCTATCCCGCGAGGGGTCGCGTGGCCTACCGCGATTACACGCGCGGCAAGTTCGGTCACGCGATGGCGGAGAAGGCCTCCACCGACAACGAGCAGAGCTCGGTCGGGCTGGATACGCCGCGCGGCCGGGTGCTCATTCGCCAGATCGCCGGCTCCATCGCCCGGCGCATCGTGACGGACCACCAGTCCGGCGCCGAAGTCGGCCAGGCCGAGCGGCTCGGCCTCATCCGCTTCGGCTCGCGGGTGGACCTGTTTCTGCCTCCCTCCGCCCGCGTGGCGGTGACCCCGGGTCAGACGGCGCGAGCGGGGCAAACGGTGATGGCCCGATGGAGCTGAGCAGCGCCTCCCGTCCCCGCGAGGGGCTCCGCCGCGTCGTCGTCGTGATCCCCAGCGCCTTTACGCTGGGCAATCTGTTCTTCGGCTTCTGGTCCATTATCTCCGCCTTCAACGGAAACTTCCGCCAGGCGGGCTGGTTCGTGCTCTATGCCGGCATTCTCGATTCGCTCGACGGTCGGGTAGCGCGCAGAATGGGGACCGGCAGCCGATTCGGTGCCGAGCTCGATTCTCTGGTTGATCTGGTTTCGTTCGGCGTCGCGCCAGCGCTCCTGATTTACTTTCTCGAATTCTCGAGCGCCGGGCGCTTCGGCTGGATCGTCGCGTTTCTCTATGTCGTGGCGGCGGCACTCCGGCTGGCGCGTTTCAACGTGCTGTCGCACAGCAAGCCGACGCCAGGCTGGTTTGTCGGACTGCCCTCCCCCGCGGCCGGGGTCACCCTCGCTTCCTACTACGCCTTCAGCCAGACCGAGCCTTACCGCCGTTCCCCCCCCTATCCCGACCTCTCGCACCAGGGGCTGGTCTACCTGGTGCTGGGCGTGGCGGTACTCATGTACAGCAAGGTGATGTATCCCCGCGCCTGGCCGGTGAACCTGCGCAGCGTGGGGGGCGTGTTAGGGCTCCTGCTGGTCGTGACGATGCTCGCCGGCATGATCCTGATTCCGTCGACCTTCATCTTTCCCTTCTGTCTGGCCTACATCACCTTCGGCGTGGTGCGGCAGATGCTCATCATCTTTCTCGCCCGCGGAGAGAGCGAATGACCTGGCGCGTTCACGTGCGCATCCTTCCCCGCGCCGGCCTGCTCGACCCCCAGGGGCAGGCGGTCGAGCACGCGCTCGCCGCCCTGCGCTTTCCCGAGGCCAGCAACGTACACGTCGGGCGGGCCATCGCGCTCGACGTCGCGGCGCCGAGCGCCGCCGATGCCGTCGGCCGGGTACGGACGATGTGCGAACGGCTGCTGGCCAATCCCGTCACCGAGGACTTCGAGATCGCCGTGGAGGGGGCTGGAACATGAAGGTCGCCGTGGTACGCTTTCCAGGGAGCAACTGCGAGCCGGAGACCTGCCGCGCCATCGAGCGCGCCGGGGGCTCGGCACGCTACGTCTGGTACCGGGACACCACGCTCGACGGCGCCGACGCGGTGATCCTTCCCGGCGGCTTCAGCTACGGCGACTACCTCCGCAGCGGCGCCATCGCCCGGTTCAGCCCGATCATGGAGGCCATCCGGGGCCACGCCGAGGCGGGTGGACCGGTACTGGGGATCTGCAACGGCTTCCAGATTCTCGCCGAAGCCGGTCTGCTTCCCGGGGCGCTGGTGCGCAACGCGGAGCTCAAGTATCTCTCCCGGCCCGTGGACGTGACCGTGGAGCGCAGCGACACGCCGTTCACCGCTGCGTATCGCCCGGGCGAGCTGATCCGGATTCCCATCGGCCACGGCGACGGCCGCTTCGTGGCCCCGGATCCGCTGCTCGATGAGCTCGAAGCGAACGGGCAGATCGTGCTGCGCTATGCCCGACCGGCGGGCAGCGACGTGCCGGCCAATCCCAATGGTTCGCTGCGGGATATTGCGGGAGTCTGCAACCCGCCGGGAAACGTCGTCGGCCTGATGCCCCACCCCGAGCGGCTGGCCGATCCCGCGCTCGGCTCCGACGCCGGCCACCGGGTGTTCGTGTCGCTGCTGGAAAGCGGAGTCGCGACGCGGCGCTAACCACGTGCGAAGGAGCAGTATGTCGATCGAGAAGCCCAGCAAGAACGAAGACGAGTACTTCGCCCGGGAAGATGCCGCGCGGCTGGCCCAGCTGCGCGAGAAAGAACGGCTCGAGCGCACCGCGAACGAGCGCCATTCGCATTACATGCGATGCCCGAAATGCGGTGCGACGCTCCACACCGAGGCGCTGCGCCATGTCCAGGTCGATCGCTGTCCCGATTGCCACGGCATCTGGCTCGACCACGCCGAGATCGAAGGCCTGACCCGTCACGAGGACACCGGCATGCTGCACCGGATCCTGGGCGACGTGCTCACCACCCTGAAGCGCCACAAGGCCCGCTCGTGACCGAAACGGTCCTCGCTCCACCGGTCCGTGCCACGGGCGAGCGTCCGGTGACACCCGAGCTGGT
>CAYNNS010000329.1:0-3695 GCA_964398345.1 uncultured Gemmatimonas sp.
GGAGGGGCCGCCGCCCAGCCGGTAACAGGCCGTTTGTACCCCCCCGGGACCGGGCCCGTGATCGGCCCCGGCAAGGCCAGAATCTCGCGCCCCTGGTCGAGCGCGTACTGGGCCGTCAGCAGGGCGCCCGAACTCATCGCGGCTTCGACGACGAGAGTGACTCGCGCGAGGCCGCTGATCAGACGATTGCGCCGTTGAAAGCTGCCCGCCGAGGGTCGTTCACCGGGGGGAAACTCCGTCAGCAACAGTCCCTTGTCGGCAACCGCCTGGTACAACTTCCGATTCGCAGCGGGGTAGATGACGCCTAGGCCGTTGCCCAGAACCCCGATGGTCGCCCCACTGCCGGCGAGCGCGCCCTGGTGCGCGAGTGCATCGAGTCCGCGCGCCATTCCGCTCACGACCGCAATTCCCGCCAGTGATGCCGCCCTCGCGATGGCCTCGCACACTTCCCCGCCGTACTGCGAGTGCTCGCGGCTCCCCACGATCGCGACCGCCGGCAGCGTCAGCAGCTCGAGCCGTCCCGAGGCGAAGAGACAGGTGGGCGGGTCGTCGATGTTCCTCAGCAGATCCGGAAAGCACGAGTCGCCCGAGAAGAGGATCCGTCCCCCGAGCCTTTCGACGTGCTCAAGTAAGCGACTTGCGGCAGTGGGATCGGCGTGCGTTATGACGGTTGCCGCAGCGAGACCGATGCCCGCGACGCTCTTCAGGCCTTCCACTCGCGCGTCGAGGACCGCGGCCGGAGACCCGAAACGCTGGAGCAACGCGTTGAGCCGAGCGGCGCCGATGCCGGGGAGCTGCGACAGCGCGAGGTACGCGAGGCGCTCCGCTCCGGTCCACTCAGTCATCGCCTGCCTCGGCCTGGCGGGCACCCTGCACCATTTCCCACAGCTCGGCCTTGAGCGGATCGAGGCCGGTCCGTGCGGCGCTCGAAACCGGAAGGATGGCGCGCGCGTCGGGCGCGCGGAGCGACGGCAGTACGGCGTCGGCGGGGAGCAGGTCGCGCTTGGAGAGCACGACGAGGTGCGGCCTCTCATGCAGAGCCGGGCTGTACGCGAGCAGCTCGTTGCGCAGCGTCTCGAAGGTGCTCTGGGGATCGGGACTGTCGACCGGAATGAGGTAGGCCAGCACGCGGGTGCGTTCCACGTGCTGGAGGAAGGTGAGCCCGAGACCCTTCCCCCGATGCGCGCCTTCCAGAATGCCGGGAATGTCGGCGACGACCAGCGAGCGCGAATCACTCAGGGGCACCACGCCGAGGTTGGGCTCGAGGGTCGTAAAGGGATAGTCGGCGATCTTGGGGCGCGCCGCGGAGATCGCGGCGAGCAGGCTGCTCTTGCCCGCGTTAGGCTCTCCGACCAGTCCCACATCGGCGATGAGCTTGAGCACGAGCTCGATCTGGCGTTCCTGGCCCTCCTCGCCGGGTTCCCATTCGCGCGGAGCCTGGTGGGTGGCGGTGGCGAAGCGTGCGTTGCCCCGGCCGCCGCGGCCACCTTTCGCGACGAGCAGCAGCGTGTCCGCAGCGAGAACCTCCCCCACGAATTCTCCGGTGGCGGCATCGTGAACTTCGGTGCCTGGAGGCACCGGCAGAAAGAGGTCCGAGCCCGAAGCGCCGGTCTGGGTCTTGCCTTTCCCGTGCTGGCCCCGCTCCGCTTTCCAGCTGGTCCGATAGCGATAGTCGAGCAGCGTAGTGAGGTTGGTGTCGCCCTTGACGTAGATGCTGCCGCCGCGGCCGCCATCGCCCCCGTCGGGGCCGCCCTTGGGCACGTACTTGAAACGCGCGAAAGACGAGGCGCCGGAGCCGCCGGTGCCGGCTGCCACGCGCACGACCGCTCGATCGATGAAGCTCACCGTTGCACGCGCTTCCAGAGTGAGTCGGCCATGGCCCGCTCGCGCTGTCCGAGCTGTGGCGTGACGAGCTCGAGCGCCTGCGCAATCGCGGCGGCGGACGCTCCGGCATTGAGCGCACCGCGCAGATGCGAGTGCAGCTGGCGTTCGGCCCCCTGAATGGCGACCTGTACGACGGTACCGAGCTCCCGGCGCGCCAGATCGAGACCGGGGCGGCCGAGAGTTTTGCCGTAGCCCTCGGTCACCATCCAGGCGTCCAGGGCGGGATGCAGCGCGTGCACGTTCTCGCGCAGCCTCTTGTAGTTCTTGCCATAGACCTCCGCGCACACGGCTTTGCCTCGGGCTTCCCAGGCTGCGGCCCGTCGGTAATCCGACGCGTCCTCGCCCGGCTCCAGGAGTGGACCGGCCACTGCACGCCAGGTGGCGAAGGCGACGAGCGCGCGAGGCCAGCCCACCGTCAGCACCGATTGCAGCAGGAGCTCTTCCACCCAAAGAAGGGGCGTACCAGCGGCCCGACAGCCCCGACAGGTCTGCTCCAGGCGGCCTGCATCACCCAGTGCAACGGCGGCGGCGAGCTCCAGCAGCGCGCGGGTCGCCGGATCGAGGTGCTGTAAGCTCATCTCGCGTTACTCGGTGAAGGCAATCAGACCGCCGCATCAGGCGGCGAAGAAATGCAGCGAGCCAGCCGGCCGGACCTCACCGGTCACCGCACCGCGCGTATTGCGGATCGGCTGTTTCCCGTGATGGTGCAGCGACGCCGCGGAGAGATCGAGGGGGGTGGCCGTCAGGAGCTCGGCGGAGAGCTGGCGCAACACCTCCAGCAGCGCGAGGCCGGACGCACGGGTATCCCCGTCTTCGACCTTGAGCGCGATGCCCAGGCCCGCGCGAGGCAATGCGGCCGAATAGATCCCTTCCGCTCCGACCTTGGCGACGACGGTCCCGGGCAGCGCCGTCATGAGATCGGTGCAGAGCCGGCCGGTCCCAGCGACGAGGAACGGATGGGCAGTCATGGCCGCGAGAATCCGGCGCGGGGCCGCCTCTTGTGATCCGGCGAGTTTGGCGTAGGCCAGCGCCATGGCGCGGAGCGGCAAGCCGAAACACACCGCAGTGCAGCCGTCGACCGACTGGGCCAGCGCGGATTCGGGGAGGCCGGTCCAGCGGGCCACCTCGGCAAGAACGCGATCCTGCACCGGGTGGCCCGCGGCGTGATAACCCGCAAGCGGCCAGCCCTGGTGCTTTGCCAGCGCCAGCATCCCCGTATGCTTGCCGGAACAGTTGCTCCAGCGTGGCGTGGGCGACGCGCTGCCCCGGAGCACCGCCTGAGCCACGACCGGTGAGAGGGGCGCATGCACGCCGCAGGACAGGTCCGAATCGCTCACCCCGAGCCGGTCCATCCAGCGCGAGACGACTTCGAGGTGGCGCGGCTCGCTCGAGTGCGAGGCACAGGCGAGCGCCAGCTCTTCGTCGCTGAGACCGAAGCGGTCCGCCGCGCCGTCCTGCAGCAGCGGCAGCGCCTGGAACGGCTTGGCGGCCGAGCGCCACCAGGTCACCGCCTCGACGTCACCGGCAGACGCCACGAGGCGGCCGGCGGCATCGCTCACCGCGACGGAAATGTGATGGGTGGCTTCGACGAGAGAGCCGCGCGTGCGTTCGATGCGGAGCGGGGAGGTCGGCATGTGCGCCAAAAGATAGCGAAGGCCGTTGACCGCTCCCGCGGCACCGGTTAACCTCCGCGTCCCATTGCAGGGCGATTAGCTCAGCTGGTTAGAGCGCGCGCCTCACATGCGCGGGGTCGGGGTTTCAAGTCCCTCATCGCCCACTTCGTCGGTGACCAGTAACCAGTGACCGGTCAC
>CAYNNS010000330.1:0-3686 GCA_964398345.1 uncultured Gemmatimonas sp.
GAGGCCGCGAACATCCCCAGCAGCAGCGCGCGCCGGTCGAGGCGGAAGACATCGCGATCCTGCACCGCGAGTAATTGCGCCTCGACGGCGGCAGTGGACTGCCCCGCCGCCAGTCCGCAGGCGATGACCGCGCCCATGGAGGTTCCGACGTACCGCGTCGGCACGATGCCGCCCGCCTCCAGCGCACGAAGCACTCCCAAATGGGCCGCGGCTTTGACTCCGCCGCCCGAGAGCACCGCGGTGACCTGGCGCGTCACCCCCGCTGCCGGGCCTCGTGCCGGATCCGCGCCTCCTCGTAGCGTTCCCGCTCCTCGGCCGTCTCGGCGATCAGCCGGGGCACGCGGGTCGGCCGACGGTCGCTCCCGATGGCCACGAAGACGACGTGAGCAGTGTGGGTGTGCTCGCGCACCCCCGTGCTCACCGTTTCGGCGAAGACAGTCACCGTGATGTCCATCGAGCTGTTCCCCACGTAGTCCACCGTGGCGGTACAAGTCACCAGCGCGCCGACCGGAATCGACCGGTGAAAGTCCAGCCGGTCGATCGACTTGGTGACCGCGGGACCGCCGGCGTGCCGGATGGCGGCGACCGCCGCCGCCTGATCGACCAGCGCCATCAGGTGCCCGCCGAAGAGATCCCCCATGACGTTCTGCATGTGGGGCATGACGAACGTGGTGATCTCGCCGCGGCTGTAGGACATCGGACGGGATTCGGGGTGCACGATGGCCTAGTAGTCGACGGGTCGCAGATAGAACTCGCCGATCGCGGTTCCGCTCAGCACGGCCACAGTCGGCAGCTTGCGCTTCCAGTGCGTCGAGTCGAGCCGCCGCCGCACCAGCTCCACTTCGGCGGGCGCGAAGCCGAGGGCGACGATCTTCTCCGCCGCAAAGCCCGAGAGCAGCCAGTGGAGAATCGTGTCGGCCTTGGCGTAGCTGATCCCGAGATCGCTCTCATCGGTCTGGCCCGCGATGAGGTCCGCGGTCGGGGCCTTGGCGACGATCACGTCCGGCACGCCGAGATGACGCGCCAGGGCCAGGACCTGGGTCTTGTAGAGATCACCGAGCGGATTGACCGGCGCGGTGTCGTCGGCGTGCCAGGTGAAGTAGCCGAAGAGCCGCTCGGTCTTGTTGCCGGTGCCGAGCGGCAGGGCCGGGAGCGCGGCGGAGCGGTCGAACAAGCTCACCATGCGGACCCGCGCGCAGATGTTGCCGAGCCGCGCCGGGTCGACGGCGTCCGGCAGCGCGCCGGTCAGCCCGTCGACGGCGGGAGTGATGTCGATGGTCTCGGCCTGGATGCCCAGCCGGTCGATCACGAGCTGGGCATGCAGCAGGGATTCGGAGCTGGAGATCCTGTAGGGGAGCCGGAGCGCCGTGACCTGCTCGGCACCGAGGGCTTCGGCGGCGAGGTAGGCGACCACGGCGCTGTCCACGCCGCCGGAGAGTGCCACGACGCCCCGGGAGAAGCCGCGCCTGCGGGTTACTTCGTCGCGCAGGAACTCCACCAGCCAGCGCCGGGTGAGCTCCGGATCGATCGCGAGCGGATCGGAGCCGCCGTAACGCGCCGGCTGCGGCGGGGCAGGCGGTCGGGCGGTCTGGCGGACCGGCGGACCGCTCGACCGCCTCCCGTCGCGTCCAGCCAGATCGTCCAGGAGATGCGGCAGCCGCATGCGGAGATCGGAGAGCAGCGGGTACTGGGCGCGCACCCGCGGGATTTCGTCGAGGTCCACGTCGAGCTCGAGCACCTGCTCCTCGAAGATCGCCGCGCGCGCGAGGACCTCACCCGAGGGGCCCGCGACCAGCGAGCCCCCCGGAAATCCTTTGCCGCCTTCGAAGCCGACGAGCTGGGCGAGCGCGACGTACACCCCGTGCTCCGCGGCGATACCCTGCGCCGTACGTTCCCAGCGGATCAGGCTGGTGGGCCGTTGTTCGGCGGCATCCTCGGGGCCCGGCGGGGTGAGCCCGCGCGCCGGGCTCGCGCTCACCACCAGGATGAGCTGGGCGCCGTCGAGCGCGGCGATGGTGGGCACCAGCGAGTGCCAGGCATCCTCGCAGATGATGACCGCCGCGCGCCCCCAGCGGGTGTCGAACGCGGCGACCGAGTCACCGGGCTCGACGAAGCGTTCCTCGTCGAACACGCCATACGTCGGCAGGAAAATCTTCCGGTGCACGTGGCGAATGCCGGCGTCGGGTCCGCCCAGCGTGGCGACCAGGGCGGAGTTGTGCAGCCGGGTCTGCCACAATTCGTAGAAGCCCAGCGCGATGTCGAGCGGCGCAGCGCCCGCGGCGCGGTGCGCTGCGGCGAGATCGGCGAACTGCTCTTCCGCGCTGAGCGCGAGCTCGCGCACCGCGCCTTCCACGAAGTAACCCGTGAGGGCGGTCTCGGGCAGCACCAGCAGGTCGGGGGCCTGGCCGCTCCGCGCCAGGTCGCGGAACAGCTCCCCGACTCGGGCCAGGTTGTCGGAGTAGGCACCCTTCTTCGGTTTGAGCTGCGCGACCATCAGGTGGAGCATGCCGAAAGGTAAGAGGTAGATTCCGGAATGGCTGCCTTGCTCGATGCGCTCGCCGGAGTACCCAACGCCGGGGAACCGCTGCCCCAGCTGCTCACCAGCGGGCAGCCGGGGCCGCAGCACTTCGCCGCACTCAAGGCCGCGGGCGTCGAGCTGGTGCTCGACATCCGCGACCCCATGGAGCCGCGACCCTGCGACGAGCCCGTCGTGGTTCGCCAGCTCGGCATGGAATACGTGAACGTGAGCGTGCGCCAGGGTGCGCTCGACGACGCCATGCTCGACCGCGTGCTCGACGAGCTGCGGCGGCACGAGGGTCACCCCGTACTGCTCCATTGCGCCAGCGCCAACCGCGTGGGCGGCGTGCTGATTCCCTATCTCATCATCGACCGCGGCATGGAAGAAGCCGACGCGGTGGATCTCGCGATGCAGGTCGGTCTCCGCGGGGCCGATCTGCTGGAGTGGGGACTCGACTACGCCAGACGCAAAACGGGCGGCTGATCAGCCGCCCGTTTCACTACACGATCCAGCGAGCAGCTCAGGGCCGGCGGGACCGGGCCGGCGCCGAGGCCGGTGCGCTGTGACCGCCACCCGATGGGGCATGACCGCCACCGTCCCGGCCCCGGCTTTCGCCACCGCGATCGGCGGGGCGCGAGGGCGGAGGCGGGGCATAGGAGCGCGGCTCGCGGGAAGGCGGGTTAAAGTCGCCGCGGGACCGCTCACCACGGTTGGCGTCGCCGCGAACCCGCTCACCGCCGGCGGGAGGCCGGGCGAAATTATCGCCTTCGGGCCGCGCGCGGCGGGCCGGAGGCATGAACCCACCGGTCGGACCAGTGCCGCGGGAGACTTCAGGACCGCGGGAGCTCTCGGGCCCGCGAGCCCCACCCGACACGGGGCGCGCCACGGAGCGCGGCCGCCAGTTCACCGGAGGCAGCGAGGGTGAGCCGACGTTGCCGCCGATGCTGTGCGAGCCGGTACCGGTTGGCGTATGCGGATTGATGGTGTAGTTGCGCGACCGCCCCACCATCGTGGGCCGGCGATAGTTCGAATAGATACCGCCCGGGGAGTACGGGTAGTAGTACGGATAGTAGGGGTTGTAGCCGTAGCCGTAGCCGTAGCCGTAGCCGTAGCCGTAGGGGCGATAGTAGCCGAAGTCGTACCCGAACCCCAGACTCCACCCGCCGTA
>CAYNNS010000331.1:0-3667 GCA_964398345.1 uncultured Gemmatimonas sp.
ACGCCCGGGTGGCGTTGTTTTGCAGGACCCCTTGCGCTTCTCCCCTCGTATGGTTATCTTACGCTGTTGGGGAGCCTGACGGTCGTGATTCCGGCGTGAGAAAAGGGGCGGGCTTTCTTCCAGTTCCGCTACAATCTCGGTCCGATTCTCCGCGGGTGATAATCCTGCAAGTGTGGACCAGGTATTGCACTAGAGCCCCCACCACAATCGCTGCTCAGAGCAAACCCGCCGAAAGGCGGTGACGCAGAGTCACGGGACTAAAGCGCCCAACGCGCCAGGTCCGCCGGACCGCCAGCGAGTCGAAACCTGACACCCAGGGTCCCTCGACTTCCTAGCGGAGACGGTGATGCCAAGAACCCGTACGCTCGTGCAGCGTCTCGCCGCGCGCGACCCCTTGAGCGACGCCCGCCGAGTCGCAGTCCTCCTGCTGTTGCTCTTCGCCATCTCCTGTCGGGATGGCCTCACGAACCCGGACAGTCAGCCGAACCCAGCCCCGGAAGCCAAAGTCTCCGGTTGGGTCTCGATTGCACTCGCGACTCCCAACCAGAACGACGGCGTGGTGCAGCTCTCGCTCTCCGGCGCGCCGATCGACTCCCTCGAGCTGGTCGGCACGCGGGGCTTCGCCTCGCTGCTCAACGGCACCGGCCGACTGCTGGTAACCGGCGAAGTCACCAGCGGCGTCGTCGCACGCATGTGGGTTCCCGACATCAAGGCCACCGCGAGCTACGTCGGCACAGTTGAAGCCGCCGCGGCCCGCACTACCTACCAGCTCCAGGACGTGAGCCAGGGCTACAGCGTGCGGGTGACTCGATGAGCCGCATCCTCCACGGCGTCCGTCCGACCCTGCTGCTCGGCCTTGCCTCTCTGCTCTTCGCAACCAGCCTGAGCGCGCAGTCGAACAAAGCGCAGGGCCGCGGTCTCCTCAAGCAGCAGATCCGCAATGCCGGCGGCCGAGTTCTGATCGGCATGCGCCCGGATTCGCTGACACCTGGCATGCCTTCCCGCGGTCACTCTTCGCTCAACGACAACGCCGCCGCCGCCATCGCCCGGAAGCTCGAGAGCAAGGGCCTCAAGCAGCATGGCCGCTTTTCGATTGTCCCGGTGGTCTTTGGCGAAGTCGCCGAAGCCGACGTGGACGGGCTGCTCGATGATCCGCAGGTCGAGTACCTCGAGCCCGACGTCGCGATGCCGCTCGCGGTGCGTTCGAGCGGGCCAGCGTTCCGGCTCACCGAGGACTTGCCCTGGGGCATCTCCGACGTGACCGCGCCCGATGCCTGGGCGCTCGGTGGGAGCGGCGCCTACGGCGCGGGGATCAAGGTCGCCTATCTCGATTCCGGCGGCGACCAGACCCATCCGGACCTGCTCTTTGCCGGCGGCTACAACCCGGTGAACGGCAGCAGCTCGGACTGGAACGACGACATCGCCTCATGTAATGGTCATGGCACCCACGTCGCCGGAACCATCGGAGCGCGGCACAACGACGTCGGCGTGGTGGGAGTGGCACCCGAAGCCTCCTTGTACGCGATCAAGGTCTTTCAGGACCTGAGCGGATCCTGCCTCGCCTACACCTCGAGCCAGATCTCGGGACTCGACTGGGCGGTGAATCACGGAGTCCGCGTCGTCAGCGTCAGCATCGGCGGTACCTCGTTCTCCAGCAGCTATCAGTCCGCGATCTCATCGGCGGCCTCGAAGGGCACCTACATGGTGGCCGCGGCCGGCAACAACGGCTCCACCGCGATGACCTATCCCGGCGCCTATGCGGATGTGATATCGGTGGCGTCGGTGGATGGCAGCAACAACCACTCGAGCTGGTCCAACTACGGACCGACGCTCACCATCTCGGCGCCCGGCGAGAGCATTCTCAGCACCATGCCGGGTGGCAGCTACGGCTACAAGTCGGGCACCTCGATGGCCACACCGCACGTCGCGGGCGTGGTCGCGCTGATCCTGGCTCGCTATCCCGGGATCTCTCTTTCCGAAATGCTCAACCGGCTCCAGAACGGCGCGCTCGACCTGGGCGCCGCCGGCCGCGATGATCTCTACGGCTGGGGTCTGGCCCGCGCGCGTCAGTCGATGGACGGCAGCGTGGCGCCTCCGCCTCCCCCGCCACCGCCGGTACCGCTCGCCCTGTCGGTTTCGCCGAGCAGCCGGAGGGACAGCGTCAGCGTCGGCGCCACGAGCGGTCCGGCCACGAGCGCCACGGTGACGCTGAGCGGTGACAACAACGCCACGACCGGCTGGAGCGCTTCGGCACGCCACGGCTGGACCCAGCTCACCAGCGCCTCCGGGACCGGGAGCGGCACCGCGCAGTGGAGCCGCAATCCTACCGGCCTTGCAGTCGGCGTTTACGTCGACACCATCACCGTAGTCGCGAGTTCGCTCTCGGCGACGGTCATCGATTCGCTGGTCGTGAACGCGGCGCCTCCCCCGCCTCCCCCGCCCCCCCCACCCCCCCCGCCGTCGCCGACGCCGCTCACGCAAGCGGTTTCACCGGCGAGCCGGTACAAGTCGGTCAAGCAGGGTTCGGGTTCGGCCAGCGACTCGGCGCAGGTCAGCTTGAGCGGTACCGGCGCGAGCCTCGCTCCGTGGACCGCCGTGAACCTCAAGCCGTGGTCGAGCCTCACCGTGGCCGCGGGAGTGGGCAGCGGGACCGTTCGCTGGACCCGCGACTACAGCCTGCTCACCGTGGGCACCTACGTCGACACCATCACGGTCGCGACGTTAGGGGCGAGCGGCAGTCCGGGCCGCATCATCGACTCGCTCGTCGTAACGCCGGTGAAGGGCAAGCCAGGGCGTAACGGCAGAACGGTCTCGAACGGCAACAGCCTCGGCGCGGGCGAGTCGCTCCACAGCGACTCCGTGTACGTCGACGTCGCGCCGGGCACCGACTGGCAGGCGACGACCGGTGCGGCGTGGGTGCGCTTCCTGACTGGCAGCGGCAGCGGCCCGGGTTATCTCCGCTGGCAGCGCAGTCTGGTCGGCATGGGCTTCGGCATCAGCGAAGATTCGATTCTGGTCACGAGCGGCAGCGGCGACACTCGAGAGGTGGAGCTGGTCGTGACGGAGACCATTGTCACGGGGGCGGATCAGATCGCCGCGTCCGTGGCGGCGGGGGCGCTCTTCGGGGCGCAGGGACTGACCGAGCTCGAGGGCCGCATGCTCGACCTGCTGGGCAATGCCAACGGGCGCTATGACGTGGGTGACCTGCTCGCCCATCTCGATCGCACCGGGTTCGCGCTCAGTCCGGCGATGCTCACGAAGGTGATGGCGCTTCCCAAGCCCCCCGAGAATCGCCGGCAGCGGTAATCCGCTCGGAGCCATTACCGACCGGTAGGTGTCCGCAGCCGTCCGGCGCGCACCCAGGGCACTAGCCCACCGGCATCGAGGATCTCCAGCATGATCGGCGGCAGCGGGGCCGCGGCAAGCTCCACGCCGGTGTCCAGCCGGGTCACCGTCGTCACGCCACCCGACTCCAGGATCCGCAATCGCTCGCCCTCGGCGATGGGCGAGGTGTCGCACTCGACCGGCAACAGGCCGTTGTTGATCGCATTGCGGTAGAAGCTCCGCGCGAAGCTCTGCGCCAGCACCGCGCGGATTCCCGCGGCCTGAAGCACGGTCACGGCGATTTCCATCGCCGACCCGCAGCCGAAGTTGCGCCCCGCCACCA
>CAYNNS010000332.1:0-3665 GCA_964398345.1 uncultured Gemmatimonas sp.
CGTGGCGGTCCTCCACCTCCGCTAGCTGCAAATAGATTCCAGAGCGGCTGGCGTCCGGCTCGGCGGCGGCCAGTTGGCGGTACAGAAACGCGGCATCGGCCTCGTCTGCCAGGTGGTGCAGCCAGGCATGGGGGGGCGCGGAGCTCATAAACGGACAAGATAGCCGGGCTGCGACCAACCGCTTGCCCGCCGCATCTTTAGGACGTGCCGACCAGGATCCTCTGCATGGACGTATTCGGGCTGGCGAACGCCGATCGGGTGCTGCCGGGAGTCAAGGCGGGCGACCCGGCGGCCCAGGAGGCGCTCTACCGTGCCTTCGAGGCACCCGTGTACAACCTGGCACGGCGGATTTGTCGCACCACGGAGGATGCGGAAGACGTGTTGCAGGAGACCTTTTTGGAAGTGTATCGGAGCATCGGCAGTTACCGCGGGGAGGGCAGCCTGTGGGGCTGGGTTCGGACCATCGCCTCGAGCAAGGCGCTGATGCGGCTCCGGCGGAACAAATACCGCGAGACCGACGAGCTGCAGGACGATGCCGTCCCGCTCCGGCGCGAGGACACGGCGCTCCGGATGGACCTCGAGGCGGCGCTCGAACGCCTGAGCGCCACCTCGCGCGCGGTGGTCTGGCTGCACGACGTGGAGGGCTACACCCACGAAGAGATCGCCGCGATGATGCAGAAGACCGTGAGTTTTTCGAAGTCCCAGCTGGCGCGGGCCCACATGCGGCTGCGCCGCTGGCTGGGTGAGGAGGTGCCCGCATGACGCATTTGACCATGGAGCAGCTGCTGGCCCTGCGGGAGCCCGGGCTCGAGCCCGGCGTACAGGGATGGCGCGACCATGCGGAAGTGTGCGAGCTCTGCCGGGCCGAGCTCGAGCGGATGGATCAGCGCGTGGCGCGGCTGCGCGCGTTGCCAACGCTGCGTCCCGCGCGCAATCGCTTCAACGAAATCCAGGCCCAGGCCGGCAGGACCCGCTTCCGCCGGCGCTTCCTGGTGCTGTCGCTGGGTGGCCTGGCCTTCGCCGCGACACTGCTGCTCGCGGTGGTGCTGGCTCCCCGGCTCGGCTCGCGCGCTGGCCGCGCCGCTACCCTCTCCGAGCAGAGCGAGCTCGACAGCATCATTGCGCGCTCACATCAGCTCGAGGGCGTGATCGAGGACTACAACCCCGACCGGCGGGTCACCGACGGGCGCACCGCCGTGGTGGCGGCTTCGCTCGAGGACCGGCTCGCCCAGGTCGACCGCCAGCTCCAGCTGGTGGACATGATGAATCAGAATGGGCGCCGGCAACAGGCGCTGAAACTCTGGCGCGAGCGCGTGGGCTTGCTGGACATGCTCATGGATGTCCACGCCACGGGCGCCAAATTCGTGCGGTATTGACCGCGAAGGAGTGAAGTACATGATGTCAGCTCGCAGTTTCGTTCTCGGTGCCCTGACCGCGGTTTCGGCCTGGCCCGCCGTCGCCACCGCCCAGGAGCGTCAGCCGACCAATCGGCCGCGCATCTACATCAAGGGTGATACCTCGGTGCTGGCACCGCGGATCCGCGACCGAATCAAGATGGTGACCCAGCGACGAGCCCGGCTCGGCATCAACATCTCCACGGAGCCCAGCGCCAACGACTCGATCGGCGCCACGATCGACGCCGTCACGCCGGGCGGTCCCGCGGCCAAAGCGGGCATCCGCAGCGGCGACATCATCACCCGCCTCGACGGCAAGCCGCTGGTGGTGAACGACGGCAAGCAGGATGAGAATCAATCGCTGCCGGGCATCCGGCTCGTAGAGATCGCCTCGCAGCTCAAGGCGCACGACACCGTGAGCGTCGACTTCCGCCGCGAGGGCACCCGTCACACCGTCTCGCTGGTCACCGGGGACGAGCCGATCATGGCGTACGACTTCTCCTTCCCGGACTGGGCCCAGGGTGACGTCGGCGCGCGCAGCTTCGTGATGCCGGGCGGCGGCGGGCGCATCGAAACCCTCCTGCCTCGCAAGAGCGGAGGCACCTTCGAGTTCGGACCCGGCTGGAACGGCTTTGCCTTCGGCGGACCCTTGATGGACCTCGAGCTCGCCCCGCTCAATACCGATCTGGGAGCCTATTTCGGAACCACGGAAGGCGTCCTGGTCATCGATGTTCCGAAGGAATCGAGCCTGGGCCTCAAGGGTGGCGACGTCATCCTGAGCGTGGACGGGCGCAAGGTCTCCAATCCGTCGAGCCTGCACCGCATCCTGCGCAGCTATGACGCGGGGGAGAGCTTCAAGTTCGAGATCATGCGCAACAAGTCGCACCTGACCGTCACCGCCAAGCTGGACAAGCCTCGGGAGGAATAACCACTCCCAAGCCCATCCCGAGGCACTTCAAGGGCGGCCGCAGTCGGCCGCCCTTGTCGCGTCCCGGTCAATCGCCAAGAGTCGGAGCGCTGGTTATAGTAGGGGCCATGGCCGCACCGGACGCGCATTCAGAAGGCCGGATCATCCCCGAGGCCAGAGCGCGCAACGCCGCCGATGCTGAGAGCCTCGACGTCTGGGGCTTTCGCGATTCGGGGTTCCTGGTGCGCCCGAACGGCAACGTCTACGTCACCGGATCGCGCTACGCCATCAGCGGTCTGGAGCTGCCGGAGCTGCTGCCGTGGATGCGCCGGGTGCTCGGCGTCGCGCTTACGGTCGACGACACCCACGACCCGCACTATCCCCCCCCGATCCCGCCGAGCCGGATCAACCCCGGCTTCTGGCGCGACGCGCAGCAGATTCTCCCCGAGGGTGCCTGGACCGAGGATCCCGAGATCCGCCTGCGCCACGGCCACGGGCACACCGTGGAAGAGATGTACCTGCTCAAGTACGGCCGGATCGAGCGGGTGCCCGATCTCGTGCTGTACCCCGAGAGCGAAGCGCAGGTCGCGGCCCTGGTCGCCGCGGCGGCGCGTCACGATGCCTGCCTGGTGCCTTACGGCGGCGGCACCAACGTCACCGACGCGCTGCGCTGCCCACCCGAGGAGGAGCGCAGCATCGTGGTGCTGGACCTGGCCCGCATGGACCGCATCCTCTGGATCGATCCGGTCAACCTGATGGCCGGCATCGAAGCGGGTGCGGTCGGCCGGAATCTCCAAGCCCAGCTCGCCGCCCACGGCTTGACGCTCGGCCACGAGCCCGACAGCGTGGAATTCTCGACGCTGGGGGGCTGGATCGCGACGCACGCGAGCGGCATGAAGAAAAACCGCTACGGGAACATCGAGGACCTGGTGCTCGATGTGTCCGTGGTGACCGCCCTGGGCACCGTGTCGAAGAGCGGGGTGGGCCCCCGGGAGTCGGTGGGGATGGACCCGCGCCGCTGGCTCTTCGGCTCCGAGGGTACTCTTGGCGTCATCACCCAGGCGGTGGTGAAGCTCTTCCCGCTGCCCGCGGTGCAGCGCTACGACGCCGTGCTGTTTCCCGGCTTCGACGCCGGCGTCGGCTTCCTGTTCGACCTAACCCGCGAAGCCCAGCCCCCCGCCTCGGTCCGCCTGGTCGACAACCTGCAGTTCCAGCTCAGCCAGACCCTCAAGCCCGGCGCCACCGCGGCGCGCGCGCTGCGGCGGCGGCTCGAGAAGCTGCTGGTGACCCGGCTGCGCGGCTTCGACCCCGAGCGCATGGTCGCGTGCACCCTGGTGTACGAGGGCGGCGCCGCCGAGGTGCGG
>CAYNNS010000333.1:0-3656 GCA_964398345.1 uncultured Gemmatimonas sp.
GCACCGCCGACATCGCGCGCACCAAGGAGACCGAGTTCTACGGCACGCCGTGGGACAGCGCCGCCCGCGCGCGCATGCTGCGGCAGTCGCCGCTGATCTACGCCAACCGGGTCAAGGCCGCGACCCTTTTCATCAACGGCGAGATCGACCAGCGCGTCCCCTACTCGGAAGCCGAGCAGATGTACGTGGCGCTCAAGAAGAACGGGGTGCCGGCGCGGGTGATTCAGTACGCGGGGCAGCCGCACGGCATCGCGGGTTCCTGGAACAACGTGCACCGGATGCTCAACGAGCTGCACTGGCTCGACAAGTATTTGAAGCCTGCGTCGCCGTGATCACCCCCGCGCCGATCCAGCTCGAGGGTCACGGCGTCCGGCTCGAGCCGCTCACTACCGAGCACGAGGCCGGGTTAGGGCAGGCCGCCGCGGACGGCAGGCTCTGGGAGCTCTGGTTCACCTCGGTGCCGGAGCCCGGCAAGACCGCCGCCTACATTACCGATGCGCTCGAAGGCCAGCAGGCCGGGCACATGCTGCCCTGGGCGGTGCGCGAGCTGGGCTCCGGCGCCATCGTCGGCACCACCCGCTATCACGATATCGTGGTGAAGGTGGAACGCGTGGAGATCGGCTACACCTGGTACGCCGCGCGCTGGCAGCGCACCCACGTCAACAGCGCCTGCAAGCTGCTGCTGTTGCAGCACGGCTTCGGAGCGCTAGGTGCCAAGGTCATCGGCTTTCGCACCGACAACTTCAACCTTGCCTCGCAGCGCGCCATCGCCGCGTTAGGCGCGAAGCACGACGGCACGCTGCGGCATCACCAGGCCCGCCGCGACGGCACGGTGCGGGACAGCGTCATGTACAGCATTCTCGCCGCGGAGTGGCCCGATGTGAAGCGCCACCTGCTCACCCGCCTGCAACGGAACTAATGCTTGTTCCATAGCAGGATCGCGCCGCAGGTCGCACCGGTCCCGCCGAACTCTATGGGAACCTCGCCCGGGCTGGAGTAGATCTCGACCCCGTGGAGCCGATCCACGGTGAAAGTGTTGATGTCGACCGCGGCGTCCCACGGGATGTCCCCGCCGTGAAACAGCACCGCGCCGTCGACGATCAGCGCCATGAAACAGTGATCTCGGCTCTGCAGGCGCGCATTGATGGCGAACAGGGCCCGGCGATCCTGCACGCAATCGGACACCTGGCGTCCCATGCAGACCGGGCCGGCAACGATCTTAACGTCGCCGACTCCGCTGAACACATCCGAAAGCCGGCGGCCTTCGGCGCGGTGCAGGAATGCCGAATCCAGAAAGCGCCCCAGCCCCAGTTTCCTGCGCTCCTCGAAGGTCTCGGCCCCGAAGCCCCGCGGCTCCTTGCCCTTCACTTCCACAGCCGGGAGCCTGACGCCCTCCGGGAGTAACCTCGCATCGAGCGTGGTGGTATCGCTCTTCGCGATGTCGACCTGCATGCGCACGGGGCGAAACCCCACCGCCCCGAACGACACCACGCTGCGCCCGGGTTTGAGATCGCCCAGCACGTAGCGGCCCGAATCGTCGGTGATCGCGGTGCGCTTCTTTCCCTCGATCGTCACCGCCACACCCGCGATCGGGCGGCTGCTGGAGTCGTGGACGACTCGGCCGCGCAGGGTGGCCTGCGCCGCGAGAGCCCCAGGTGTCACGAGAGCCAGACCCAGGATGAGCACACCAGTGGGAGCGTTCATGGGATATCGATCCAGCGATATTCGCGGCGCCCCAGCGCCAGCGTCCGCTCGGCGAGGGTGGTCGCGCCGCTGGAGAAGCGAATCTCCATGGTCTGGCCTGCCGGAAGACCGCAGAGCGAGTAGAGTCCGCGGGGATCGGTCCTCGCCTGCTTCTTCCGGTCCGGCCAGCTGGCCTGAACTTCGATGCCTGCCGCCGGCCGCCGGTCCGGCCCGAGCACCTGGCCGATCAGGCCGGCGCTCCCGCTGCGGCAGAGGCTCCGTATAAAAGCACCGAGTGGCGGGGTGGCAAAGCTTGCCATCACGCTGTCGCCCGCGGAGAGCAACACCGAGCGGCTGGTCGAATCACCCAGCAAGCCGAGCTTCGGGTGCGTCACCATCACGTACTGGTCCCCCGTCATGTCGACGGCGAAGCGGAAGTGCCCCGCCGCATCGGTCAGCCCCGAATCGCGCCGGCCGACCACCCGCACGACGGCGCCGGCTAACCCGCTCCCGGTGGTGCCGTCGCTCACGGTCCCCACCACGGACGCGCGATCGTCGACCGCGCCGGGATTCGGGATGGCCTCGGCAAGGCCGCCCATGTCGTGATAGCCCACCACCCGGAGACTCGGGGGCCAGCGGTCGCTCGATTCCAGGATGGGGGTGCGGATCTGCCAGTAGCTCACGATCCATGCGCCGGAGGCGAGCCGGTTGAACTCGAGACGCCCTCCGATGTCGTATTTCTCCTGTCCGGTGAGCCCGGTGTAGCCGTATTCGATGTCGCGCAGCTCGCCGCTCAGCCGGTCCACCCAGAGCACGCCGCGGACATCGGTCACCAGCCGGTCGGGCACCGGCTGGAACGCGAGCCCGGTGAGCTGGCCGTTGCCCTGAACCAGGTGGAAGCAATGGGTGGCGGTGAATTGGTCGGAGAGGAGCAGCGCGGCATCGGGGGCGGCGTAGATCACGCTGTCACCATCCTGCCGCACGAAACCCAGGCGCGTCAACAGCTCCGGTGACAGCGAGGCGAAAGCCTGGTCGCGCACCGAGTACGAATGCGTGAACCACTGGCGTATGACCTTGCGATTGGTGCCGAGCTCGCGGATGAACTTGCGGACGTGGATCGGCACGCCCGCCCGCCGGATGGTGATGAGGTTGGCCGTGAGTGCTTTCTGGATCTCTTCCCAGAGGATGCCCGCCGGCGTCCCCGCGATGCCGGCATCGCGGCAATGGCTCTTGCCCTCGACGACGATGGGCGGGAGCTGCTGGGCCCGGGAGGAGACCTCGATTTCCTTGATCAGGGTCTGGCCGCCGGCCAGGTCGAAGGGCTCGCCCAGTAACCCGGCAAACCCGATCCGGTCGATGCGCAGGCGATAGCTGCCGGCGCTCGCCGCGCGCAGCACGACGCGCCCCAGCTCGTCGGTGAGCCCCTGATCGGCCACGCCGCCGGGCCCGAGCAGCCGGACGATCGCCCCGACGACGACGCTGCGGGTAGAATCGTTGCGGAGCTTGAGCTCGACTGTCTGGGCCAGCGCGGACTTCACGACGCAGCCGAGCGCCGCGGCGAGCACGAGCCTAGAGGATGTACTTCCTGAGGTCATCATCGCCGAGGACCTTCGTCAGCCGCTCCCGGACCCGCGCGGCATCGAAGCGGATCTGCTTCTCGGGCCATTCGGGCAGCGTGAAGAGCACCTCTTCCATCAGCGTGGACATCACGGTATGGAGCCGGCGGGCGCCGATGTTCTCCATCCGCTCGTTGGCGACCCGCGCCACCCGCGCGATCTCGTGGATGGCGTCGTCGCTGAACTCCAGGCTGGCGCCTTCCGCCGCCACCAGCGCCTGGTACTGCCGGGTCAGCGCGTTCTCCGGCTCGGTGAGGATGCGAATGAAGTCCTGCTCCTCGAGCGAGGCAAACTCCACGCGAATCGGGAAGCGGCCCTGCAGCTCGGGAATCAGATCCGACGGCTTGGAAACGTGGA
>CAYNNS010000334.1:0-3654 GCA_964398345.1 uncultured Gemmatimonas sp.
AGGGCGCGGTCGTAAGGGTCATCGTCCCATCGGGGCCGGGCCGGCCTGGGCAGGTGCGACGGCCGGGGTCGGTGTAGATGCCGAACTTCAGGCCCTTCTGGTGCACGTAGTCGGCGAGCGGCTTGATGCCGCCGGGGAAGCGCAGCGAATCGGCGACGATACGTCCGGCGGCGTCCCGCGTAACCTGCCAGCAGTCGTCGATCACGAGGTACTGATAACCCGCGTCGCGCATGCCGCTCGAGACCAGTGCGTCGGCGGTCTGGCGAATGAGGGCGGCGCTCACGTCACAGCCGAAATGATTCCAGCTGTTCCAGCCCATGGGCGGGGTTCGGGCAAGGCCGTTGGGCAGGGCGGCGAGGAGCAGGAGCGTCAGTGTATCCATAGGTAGGGCCGAGGGGCTGAGGGGCAGTAACTTCCTACCACACCAACCAATGTACCTCTGGAGGAGCCATGCGCACGGTCCTGCCGACGCTCGCGGTCCTGCTCCTGGTGCCGTCACTGGCAGCCCAGGGAGCCCCTCCCCAGGGCGGGAGCAACCAGCCCTACACAATGGAGTACTACTACAAGGTTCAGTGGGGGCACCAGCAGGAGTATCTGCAGCTCTTCCTCAAGAACCATTATCCGCTGCTGCTCAAGGAGGTGGAGGGCGGGCGGCTACTTTCGGTGAAGCTCGAGACCCCGGCCAATCACATGACGGAGGATGCCCGGTGGGACTACCGGGTGACGCTGGTTTTCAAGAACTCCGCTCTTGCGACTACCGCTAACCCGGACGAACCCGCCCTGATCAAGCAGCTCTGGCCCGACCAGGCGACGTTCACGCGAGAGGAACAGCGGCGTTTCGAGATCCTCCTAGCGCACTGGGACTTGCCGGTCACCGACATCACGCCGAAACGCCAGTGAACCAGCGAGCTAGAGGGCTCGGAGGTCGCACTCGGAGCCGTTCAAGGGAGCCGGCTGATGTCGCCATACAACGTCGGGTAGGTCGAGTCCTCGTCCTTTGTCTCGCGCTCGGCTCTCATCCGCTCCTGGCCCAGCTCCTCGAGACCGAGACGGCACGCTTGCTTCCCGCTCACGGGTGGAAGTTTGCTTCCAACCTCGAACTCCAGTGGTCCGGTGACGGGCGGGAAGCGGCGCTCCCCATCGCGATCGAGTACGGGGTAGCCCGCCGGCTTGAGCTGCTGGTCGAGCCAGTGCCCTTTACGGCGATTCGCCCCAAACTGGGACCTCCGGCGACCGGCCTGGGCGATCTCGAGATGACGGCGACTTATCTGGTGCGCCCGGAGTCGCCCCGCTTTCCCGCAGTCGCGGTGGCTGGGGGGGTGAAGCTGCCGACGGCTCGGAATCCGCTGATCGGCACTGGAAAGACGGACTTCGCTGGCTACTTGATCGCGAGTCGGCGGATCCGGTCAGTGGACCTCCACGCCAATCTGAGCTATACGCGCCCGGGGAGCCCGAGTGGTCTGAGCCTTCGCTCCGTCTTCGGCGTCGCCCTGGCCGGGTTATGGCGCCTCTCAACCCGCACCGACGTCTTCGCCGAGGTCTTGGCCAGTACCTCCGCGTCGGCTCAGGAGAATCCCGAAGGCTCAACGGCGCCGGAGGTCGCGGGCAGTGAAATCGTTGGCACGTTCGGTCTCGCCCTTCGAGTTGCCGCGGGGCTCCAAGTGGCCCTCAGCGTAAGCTACGACAACAACGGTGCGGTTCTCTTTCGCCCGGGCTTCGTGTACCGAACCAAGTAGGGAGAGCACGTTAGGCACCGGCGGTAGCGGTCTTGCGAATTCGGGGAGGCCGGACAATAGTGGAGGCACTCCTTCCCGAGTGTACCATGCACCCCCGTCTCGTGTTGGCAACCACGGCCCTCGCAGTCATAGGCTGCGCTGGCGGGAATCAGACCGGCCCATCCAGCCAAACGGTCGCTCTCATCGTCGTCACCCCAGCCGGCGATACCCTAATCGCTGTCGGACAGACCCGGCAGCTTACCGCCGTCGTCAAGAACGCCGCCGGCAACGCGATTCCTGGAAAGACGGTCACTTGGCAGTCCTCCGCACCGAGCGTGGTCAGTATCGATGCAGCGACGGGCCTCGCGACCGCCCTGGGGAATGGTCAGGCGACATTGAGTGCCACGGTGGACGGCAAAACCGGGCAAGCGGTCGTGCTGGTCGATCAGCAGGTTGGAACTGTCGAGATCTCGCCGACCAGCGCGAGCGCGAGTTCGCTAGGAGCGACCCAGCAGTTCACGGCGAGCGCGAAGGACGGCAACGGCGCGCTCATCAGCGGAGTCAAGTTCCTCTGGGTCTCCTCGGATCCGAGCGTCGCAACGGTCGATAGCACGGGGAAGGTCACCGTTCGCGGCCCCGGGGTTGCCACCATCACCGTAGCCGCGCGGGGGGTTCCGGCCCACGCGGTTTTGACCGTGACCCAGATGGCGACCCAGCTCACGATCACGGCACAACCCGGCAATGCCAGTGAAGGGCACTTCCTGCCTTCGGCGATTCAGGTGGAGATCCGCGACGCCGGCGGTGCGCTGGTCGCGAATGCGCGGAACGCCGTCACCCTCGCGATCGGGAACGATCCCGTCGGCGGCGCCGTGCTCGGGGGGACCCGAAGCGTCAACGCCATCGGTGGAATCGCCACGTTCAGTGGTGTGCAGGTGGACCGGGCGGGACAGGGGTTCACGCTCGTGGCGAGCGCGGCCGGTCTGACGCCGGCGACGAGTGCCGCGTTCAACGTGTTCCTGCACTTTATCTCCGTGAGCGCAGGCAACGCGGCGACCTGCGGCGTCACGGCCTCGGGGGCGCTGTACTGCTGGGGCTATAACGGAGCTGGACTGCTCGGGGATGGCACGTTCACCGATCGGGCGGTGCCGACGCACGTGACGTTTGGGACCCTGACCACCCGGTTGACTCCGGTGCCCGCGGTGTCCCCGGCCGGGGTGTACTTCACGGTCGTGACCATCGCGGCCGCGAACGGCTGCGCGGCCACGGCGCTTGGAGCGGGTTATTGCTGGGGATCCAATACCTCCGGCCAGGTGGGCGACGGTACCGTCATCGAGGCGACCGTACCGACCGCGATCGCTCAGCCGGTCGGGGTGAGCTTCTCCTCGGTCGTGGCCGGGGGGCCGAGCGCCTGCGCGCTCTCCTTCGCGGCGGCGGTGTACTGCTGGGGCAACAACACGATCGGACAACTCGGCGATGGCAGCTTCACCAACCGCCCCACCCCGGTACCGGTATCCTCCCCTCCCGGGATCTCGTTCGTGCAGCTCACCTATGGCACGTCCTACGGATGCGCGGTCTCCTCGATCGGCACCGTGTATTGCTGGGGATTCAACGGCCTCGGCGGCCTCGGCGACGGGACGAACGTCAATCGCACGACCCTGGTTGGGAAGCTCCGCCGCATGCGACTCAGGATGGTTCTCAAACTCTTTTTTCTTTTCTTCCAACTTACTTATAATATCTTCAATTTCGCTAATAATTGCTTTAATCTGTTGTTTTTCATCTGACGTTACTTTGATTTTACTGATCTTTTCATTCAACTTTCTAAGTCTTTTTATCTCTCGATCTACATTGTTTTTAAGATAATCAATGGACTTCTCTTTTGTGATTTCTTTGAGGGAAAACTTGGGAGTAGTCGTTCTGACGAAGAAGCGGCGCATTAATT
>CAYNNS010000335.1:0-3253 GCA_964398345.1 uncultured Gemmatimonas sp.
GGGCAGGGGCACCGCCCGCCGGTGCGGGGGGCCCGGCCGGCGCGGGGGCGGGGGGGCGGCTGGGTGGTGCCGGCGGGAGGAGGCCGATCCCGGGGAGGCGGCCTGCCCAGGACCAGGCCAGCAGGCCGGCCACGAACCAGGTCAGCGGGAAGATGATGAACGCCGCCATCGCCTTGGCGGTCGCCAGGACGTCGTCCTTGCTTCCGACCGCGCGCCGGGAGAAAAACCCCACCAGCCGGTAGGGCAGGTAATGCAGCGCCAGTCCGGGGAGTCCGAGGGGCAGCAACAGCGCGAAGCGCAGCAGAAAGAGTCCCATGGCGAAGACGACCCGCCCGGTGCGAAAGGGTCCGACCGGGACGTCCCAGGGGTCGATTCCGGCGCCGCGCAGGCGATCCTCGTAGCGATTCACCCGCCGGCGCACGCGCTCCAGCCGGTCCGGGTCGCGAGCCCGGAGCGCATAGTAACCCGCAAGCATCCGGCGGAACGCGAACTCGTTGGCCAGATCCGGGCGCGAGGCGTCGTCGCTCTCGCGCCGCTCGCTCGCGAGGATCCGCTCGGTTCGGGCCACGAAGTCCTGGGCCTCGAACGCGTCGGCCTGCAGGGTCACCGAGCCCAGGGCATTGCCGATTCTTTCGGTCAGCTCGAGCACCTGCTCGGACGGCGGCTCGCCCTGGGCATCGAGCGGGGCGGGGTGCACCTCGAACGGCTCCCCGAAGTAAACCAGGGCGGCGCTCCGGAAGGTTCGCTTGTCCGTGTAGAAGAGACCGACCGCCTGGATGCGGAGCGGCTGGTCGGCCGCGACTCCCAGGGCGATGCGCGCGGCCCCGGTTTTCATGGGCTTGAGGCGGGGGTCGCTGTGGCTGGTCCCCTCCGGAAACAGCGCCACCGCCCCGTTCCGCCCGAGGTGTTCCCGGACCTTGGCGAACATCTCGCGATTCTTGCTGAGATCGGCGCCGGGATCCTGACGCCGCTGCACCGGGATCGAGCCGACGGCGCGAACCACCGAGCCGATAAGCGGCATGCGAAAGAGCGGCGCCTTGGCGAGAAAGGAAACCGGCCGCGGCGCCAGACAGAGCACGAAGACCGGGTCGATCAGGGAATTGGGATGGTTCAGCACGAACAGCAGCGGGCCCTCCAGCGGGACCCGCTCGAGGCCCTCGGTTTCGACCCGCCGGAAGAAGACCCGGAGCGGGACGCGGAGCAGGGCAACGAGCATCACCCCTCCCGATCGACTTCAAGTAAAACTTGAGGTCGGCGACCTCAGGTGGTTTCGAGGGTCAGCCTGCGGCGCTGCTGCTCCAGCTGGACGTAGAGCTGGCCACAGGCCGCCGCGATGTCGAGCCCCCTGCTGCGGCGCACGACGGCCTCGACCCCCTGATGCCGGAGCCGGGCGGAAAAGCTGCGAATCCGCTCGCTACCACTCGGCAGCAGTCCGGGTGCCCCGCCAGGGTGGAGGGGCAGCAGGTTCACATGGGCATCGACGCGGTTCGCCAGTTTGGCGAGCTGGTCGGCGTCTGCGTCGGAGTCGTTCTCACCGGCGATCAGCACGTACTCGAACGTCAAACGCCGCCGAAACGGGGCCGCCGCCTTCAGCACGTCATCCAGGCGGTACTTCTTCTGAATCGGCATGAGGCGAAGGCGTGCTGCGGCGCTCGGGGCGTGCAGCGAGATGGCGAGCCGGAACTGCTCGGGACGTTTGGCGAGCTCGGCCAAGCCGGGGAGAATCCCCACGGTGGACACGGTGATGTGTCGCGCCCCGATGCCGAACCCCTCAGGGTCGTTGAGAATCGACAGCGCGACGGCGACCGCCGGCCAGTTGAGCAGGGGCTCGCCCATTCCCATGAAGACGATGTTGGTGGGCTTCGACGCCGGGTCCTGCAGCACGATCTCCCGCAGCTGCGCCGCGATCTCCCACGCACTCAGGTTGCGGCGAAAGCCCATGCGACCGGTCGCGCAGAACACGCAGCCCAGTGCGCAGCCGGCCTGCGACGAGAGGCAAAGGGTGAGGCGCTTGCCCGAGGGGATCAGGACCGACTCGATGGCCTCACCGTCCCCGAGGCGCCACAGGTATTTGCGGGTGCCGTCAGCGGACTGCTGGATCGTTTCGGCGTCGAGCCTGGGCAGCGGCCACTCGCGGTCCAGCTGCCCGCGCAACGCGAGCGGCAGTTCGGTGGCTTCCTGCCACGAGCGCACCGGGACCTGCCACAGTCGGCACGCGAGCTGTGCGGCGCGATAGGAAGGCAATTCCCGGTGCTTGACCCATTGCCGCAGCAGGGTCATCGCAGCGCCCGGTTTCTGATCGAGGAGGTTACCGGACATCGCACGCAAGATAACGTGCTGTTTGCTTGATCCCCCTCGGAGCGCCCGTTACGTTTTGCTCGATGCAGGCCACCTCGCTGCGGACCCATTCCGGCGCTCTGCTGACCCGCGCGGACGTCGGCCAGACGGTCCGCCTCGGGGGCTGGGTTCACCGGCGCCGTGACCTGGGCGGGCTGGTGTTCATCGATCTCCGGGACCGCAACGGGCTGGTCCAGCTCTCCTGCGATCCAAGATTCTCCCCTCCCGACGTGCTGGAGCGCGCCGCCGGCTGCGGCGTGGAAACCGTGATTCTCGCGAGCGGCACGGTGGCGCTCCGGCCCCAGGCGGCCAGGGATCCGGGGATGGTCTCCCGGGAGGTCGAAGTGCAGGTCAGCGCCTTGACTGTGAGTGGTCCGGCCGTCACACCCGCGATTCCGGTGGCGCGGAAAGAGGGGGAGGAGCTTCCGGCGGAGGAGCTGCGCCTCCAGCATCGCATCCTCGATCTGCGCAGGCCCGAGCTGCAGAGCAACCTGATGCTGCGCCATCGGCTGCTGCAGTGCGCCCGGCGGAGCTTGAGCGCCCAGGGATTCCTGGAGATCGAAACGCCGATCCTCACCAAGCCCACGCCCGAAGGAGCGCGGGACTACCTGGTGCCCTCCCGCGTCCACCCGGGCGAGTTCTACGCCCTGCCGCAATCGCCGCAGATCTACAAGCAGCTGCTCATGATCGCGGGCTTCGATCGCTACTTCCAGATCGCGCGCTGCTTCCGGGACGAGGACTTGCGGGCGGATCGGCAGCCTGAGTTCACCCAGATCGACCTGGAAATGTCGTTCGTCACCCAGGACGACGTGCTGGGCGCCGTGGAGCAGGTCATCGCGGACCTCTGGAGTGAGGCTGGCCACCGGCTGGAGCGACCCTTTCCGCGGATGCCCTGGCGTGGGGCGATGGAGGCCCG
>CAYNNS010000335.1:3263-3629 GCA_964398345.1 uncultured Gemmatimonas sp.
GGGATGCCTGGGTGGGGGGGTGTGGGGGGTTCCGGCAGCGACAAGCCGGACTTGCGGTTGGGCTTCGAGATCGCGGATTACTTTCGCGGTGTTGGGAGCGATGCCGCGCCGTTCGTCGCGCAAGCGCTCGGCGCGGGCGGTCGGCTGCGCGGGATCCTGGTGCCCGGCGGCGCGGTGCTCTCCCGCAAGGAGCTCGACGCGCTGGCCCTCGACGTGAAGTCCGCGGGGGCGGGCGGGTTACTCTGGGCGCGCCGCACCGCTGCCGGCTGGGAGGGCGGCGGCGTGAAGCCGCTCGGTTCCGCGCTCGAGGCGCTGGCCGCCCCGGAGGGCGATCTGCTGCTGGCGGTGGTCGGTGCGGATCGGGTG
>CAYNNS010000336.1:0-1199 GCA_964398345.1 uncultured Gemmatimonas sp.
CGGCTGGCGCGTCCCGCCTACGTCCTGGCCTGTTCCCGGTAGAGGCTCAGCGCCAGTCCGAGCGCCTGATGCGAAAGCAGGCCGTAGCGGGGATCCACGGGCAGGCGGGTGATTTTCTCCGGAGTCCGCGCGGCCACCTCCTCGATGTCGACGCCGCCCGCCGCGCTCACCATGAAGACCGGCCGCTGGGTCTCCCGGTCCATGATGAGACCGACGTAGCTCTCACTGGCGATCGTCGCCGCAGGCACTACGAGCACCTTCTGGACGGTCAGGCCCTTGATGCTCATGCCCAGAATGTCGCCGGCGAGCTTGCCGGCCTCGGCCGCGTTCCGTGCGAGCTTCACGCCGCCGGCCTTGCCCCGTCCCCCTGCGTGCACCTGCGCCTTGACCACGACGCTCCCGCCGAGCCGGCCGGCAATCGCTGCCGCCTCATCCGGGGTCGCGGCGACGCCTCCCTCGGGCATGGCGATTCCGGCAGCCCGGAGCAGGTCTCGCGCCTGGTATTCGTGGAGATTCACGCCGTCACCCGGTTTGAGCCGGCACAAAGGTAACAGGGGCGTCGCTCACGGGCGGCGCAGCAGATCGCGCAGCTCGGCGATGGTGCGCCCCAACTCCTGGAGGTCACCGCGCTTCTGGGCGGAATCGAGGTGCAGCATGAGAATCCGCGCGCGATCCAGAATCGCCTGGGCACTGGAGCCCGCGGCGATGGGCGTCGGCTCGTGCCGCAGGTTCTTCCAGGCTTCCACGAGGTTCCGCCCCGCGCCCAGCTCCATGCGATCCTGCCCACTCCGGCGCCCCAGGGCGAGGTTGAGCAGCACCAGATGTGCGTGGCCGCCCGGACTTACCGACCAGGCCGGCTGCACGGCCATCACCCCTTCGGCGGCGAGCGCGAACCGCACCTGGCCGCGCACGAAGGTTCCACCCGCGGCCTGGACCGAATCATGGATCGCCAGCTGGAAGGGAAAGATTTCCCAGCGCGCGCTCAGCTGGTTGCTGCCGTCCAGCGCCGGGTAGTTGGTGCCGTCGGCGCTGGGCAGCAGATACAGCTCGGCAACCTTCGTGCCGGCGCTCGGGGCCGTGGCGTAGCAGACCGCCAGCCCGAAGTCAGCGTAAAGGTCCGGCACGGAACGGTTGTCGTAGACGCCGCTGGTCATGTTGCCGCCCGTTCTGCTCGAAAGCAAGAAGGCGTCTTTTGCCCA
>CAYNNS010000336.1:1209-3612 GCA_964398345.1 uncultured Gemmatimonas sp.
CAGAGCGAATCGAGCCGGATCAGTCGCAGGGAATCGCCCGCGGCGCTTCTTTGGGCCAGCAGCAGAGCCCCAACACCGGGGCCGGTATTACGCAGCAGGGGGACCAGATACTCGCTGCCGCCCGGTTCAGGGGGCGGCAAGATCCCGGTGCCACCCGGCGAGCGCTCGAGGCGGCCCACCCTCCAGGCCTTGCCCTCGAGAACTCGCGACTGGACCAGCAGCAGCTCCTCGGGATAGGGCTCGTGATCGCGCAGAGCCCGTGGGATCGCCGCGGCGGGTTCGATGAGCGGGCGGGTTATGCGCGCCCACGCCGCGGCGAGCGAATCCTCGGCTGCGCGCTGGAAGACCCGGACCGCTCCGGTTGCGGCCTCGACCACGCCAAGAAACGTGGACCGCAGCATGGACGCCTTGCGACTTCCCCAGTCCACCTGCGTGGACGACGGGAAGAGGCTCGAGCTCAGCAGGCCGTCGCTCTGCCAGTAGAGCGCGTCACCGACGATCCTCGCGCGCGGCGGCGTCCAATGGACAAAGGGCGCCACCGCCGCGAGTCGCTCCGCGGGATCGAGCCGCCAGGCGATCCGGCTGCTCCCGGGACCCCGGAAGGCCGCGGGAGCCTGGAGTGCCCAGGCCAGCAGCGTCCGCCGGGCCCAACTGCCCAGCACGACTCCGGGACCCTCCGGGCTCACCCGCAGCCGCGGCGCCAAAGGCCGAATCATGAATGGAGGCAGCGACCGCAGGATGCCAGGCTCCGGCGTCGGGAGCGAATCCGCCTCGTGCCAGGCCAGCAGTCCTCCCGAGGCCGCGGCCCGATCATCGCTGAGCGCGAGCAGCGTGGCCTCCTGGCTGTGCGGCTCCCGCACCGCGAACCAGACCGGTCGGTTTTTCCCGGCAATCGCCAGCCAGCCTCGACGCGGCTCGGAGAGCTGCGCGGAATCCGCGGCGGCCTGCGCCAGCACGGTGTCATCCCAGAGGCTCGGCAGCAGCGAGGCCGCCGGCAGTGGGCTCCAGTGTGGCGCGGCATCCAGGCCGCTCAGCTGGAACGCGACCGAATCGAGCGCGCGTCCCGCGATCTGCCAGGAGGGATCCTCCGTCGCGGTCTCGCCATGCAGGGGCAGACCGCGTCCCACCAGCAACGCGACGCCAAACAGACTCCAGAACACGATCACCATCGAGGCCCGCAGGCGGAACCACCAGAGCAGACTGAGCAGCGCGGCAGCGCCGGCGAGTCCGGCCTGTACGCGCCAGACCAGGCTGCGCGTCAGGAACTCGGATGGCAGCAGGGGTCCGCGTAACCCGGCGGCCTGGCGGTACGGCTCCAGCATGCAGGACCAGCCCAGCACGAGCGCCAGGAGCGCGAGCAGCACCGCCAGCTGCCCCCGCGCTCCCGGCCATACCCATAGTCGCCGCTGGGTAAAGCGAACGGTCTCTCCGGCGACGTGGATGAGCAGCACGCCGCCGAGCGCGCTCAGGACGAGCAGCAGCGCCTTGTGCTGCAGATCGAGCCAGAGCGGAAAACGCTGGAGGAAGACGCCGAGGTCGGCACCGAGCAACGGGTCCGGCACACCGAAGCGCAGCCCACTCAGCGTCAGCAGCAGCTCGTCCAGCCAGGTGCCGGCACCGCTGCCGAGTAACCCGCCCATCACCAGCGCCAGCACCACCAGCGACCAGCGCGGCACCTGGGCCGGCCAGACCCTGGCGGCATGGCGCTCGGGGGGCGGCAGATCGGGAAGCGCGATGCGGGCGGCGATCACGAATTGCGTGGTGAACCAGACCACGGCGAGAATCACGACGGAGAGCTCGAGCCCGAGGCTCAGCACCGCGCGTCGCGCACCCGCCTGGGCAATCCGCTCGCTCACCGACGCTTCCCAAAGCCGGTCGGCGAGAAAGGCCGAGGCCCAGCGCCCCGCCGAGAGGATCAGCGCGAGGAGAATCAGGATGACCGCGAGGCGTCGCCCGCGGCTCGCCATCACTCAGACCTTGACGCCGTGCGCCGCCAGCCAGCCCTCGAACTCGGCGCGGTAGCGCGCGAGCGCCTCGGGGCTGTGGGCCTCGAACCGCAGCACGACGACGGGCTGGGTATTGGAGGCGCGGAGCAGGCCCCACCCGTCGGGGAACGTGACCCGCACGCCGTCAATGGTATTGACCGCGTACTTCGCGGCGAAGTCCTGTTCGGCCTGCTCCACCAGCGCGAACTTGCGGTCATCCGGACAGGGGACGCGAAGCTCGGGCGTCGCATAGGTCTCGGGGAGGTCGGCCAGCAGGCGGGCGATGCCGGGCGGACCGGCGCTCACCATCTCCAGCAACCGCGCCGCGGCAAAAAGGGCGTCGTCGAAGCCGTAGTAGTCGCCCCCGAAGAACATGTGGCCGCTCATCTCACCCGCGAGCGGCGCCTTGGTCTCTTTC